>NZ_PJDK01000002.1:0-23078 GCF_002837615.1 Klebsiella sp. X1-16S-Nf21 | reverse complement strand
CCGGCGCTGCCGAAGCGCGTGGCGGTGGTCGGCGCGGGCTATATCGCCGTTGAGCTGGCGGGGGTGATTAACGGCCTCGGCGCCGAAACGCACCTGTTCGTGCGTAAACACGCGCCGCTGCGCAGCTTCGATCCGCTGATCGTGGAGACCCTGGTGGAAGTGATGAACGCCGAAGGCCCGCAGCTCCACACCAACGCGATCCCGAAAGCGGTAGTCAAGAATGCCGACGGCAGCCTGACGCTGGAGCTGGAAGATGGCCGCAGCCAGACCGTAGATTGCCTGATTTGGGCGATTGGCCGCGAACCGGCGACCGATAACTTCAACCTGGCGGCTACTGGCGTCAAAACCAACGAAAAAGGCTACATCGTCGTTGATAAGTTCCAGAACACCAACGTGCCGGGCATCTACGCGGTGGGCGATAACACTGGCGCCGTCGAGCTGACCCCGGTGGCCGTGGCCGCAGGCCGTCGCCTCTCCGAACGCCTGTTTAACAACAAGCCGGAAGAGCATCTGGACTACAGCAACATCCCGACCGTGGTCTTCAGCCACCCGCCTATCGGCACCGTCGGCTTAACCGAGCCGCAGGCGCGCGAGCAGTACGGCGACGATGCCGTGAAGGTCTACAAATCCTCTTTCACCGCGATGTACACCGCCGTCACCTCGCACCGCCAGCCGTGCCGCATGAAGCTGGTGTGCGTCGGCCCGGAAGAGAAGATTGTCGGGATCCACGGCATTGGCTTCGGGATGGATGAGATGCTGCAAGGCTTTGCGGTGGCCCTGAAGATGGGCGCCACCAAAAAAGACTTCGACAACACGGTTGCCATTCACCCGACGGCGGCAGAAGAGTTCGTCACCATGCGCTAAGACGCGATCGCCGGATGATAAAAAGAAGCCCCAGGGGCTTCTTTTTTTATGTTCAGGCCACGCCGTTATTGCCGTGGCGCATAAACGCCGGGCGCTGGTTGAGCGCCATATACCAGCGTTCCACGGCCGGCATCTCCGGATGGGCAAAAGGGGTCATCTTCCAGCGATGCACCGACAGCCCCAGCACGATATCGGCGAGGGTGAAGCGCTCGCCGGCTATCCACGCCCCGGTTCGCTGCAGTTGCGCTTCGACAATGCGCACGCAGTGGGTCCAGGTGGCAATACTCTCTTTAATCGCCGCCGGATCCTGAAAGCGCGGATCTTTACGCACCAGCCCCATAAAGGCATGGCGCCAGGCAGTGTTAAACTCGGTCGCCTGCCAGTCCATCCAGTGCTCCACCTCGGCGGCGGGCTGTGGCTCGGCGGGCAGCAGATCCCAGCGCTCCGCTTTCCGCGCCAGATAGCGGCAGATACTGTTCGACTCCCAGAGCACGAAGTCACCGTCCAGCAGCACCGGCACCAGGCTGTTAGGATTCAGGCGCTGAAACTCAGGCGTATCCAGAGGCTTAAATCCGCTACCGTAATCCTCCTGCTGGTACGCCAGCCCGGCTTCCTCGCAGGTCCACAACACTTTCCGTACATTGATTGAAGAGCGTTTGCCCAGAATTGTTAGCATTGTCAGCGATTCCTCAGCCATAAAAGAGAGATCTTTCACTCTACTCTATTGTCAGCCTTGCCAGCCAGCAACCAGGCAGAGTAGTGGATAATGTGTATAGTTGATTCCAGCCTGTTTGCCGAAAAGGAACCCGACATGTTGACCCCTTTTACCGTTTTGATGCCAGCAAATATTCGTTTTGGCCGTGGTCAGGCCCTGAGCGCTGCCCCCTGGCTGGCGCAGCAGGGCGGCCCCATTCTGCTGGTGCATGGCGCCAGCCCGCAGCGGGCGGCGTTTCTGCGCCATCAGCTGGAGGCGCTGCAGCTGGAGGTCACGACGCTGGCGATAAGCCGCGAACCCTGGCTTATCGATATCGAGCAGGGCGTCCAGCTGGCGCGCGAGAAAGGCGTCCGGGCAGTGGTCAGCCTCGGCGGCGGCGCGGTGATTGACGCCGGTAAGGCGATTGCGGCGCTGGTCCCCGCCGCCGGCCCGCTGGTCGACTATCTGGAGGTGGTGGGAACGGGTCGTCAGCTGGAAGCCAGTCCGCTGTCGTTCGTGGCGATCCCGACCACCGCCGGGACGGGCGCGGAGGTCACCAAAAATGCGGTGATCAACGTCCCGGAACAACAGCGGAAAGTGAGCCTGCGCGACGACCGAATGCTGCCTGACCTGGCGATTGTCGACCCGGCGCTGACCGACAACGCGCCGCGGAGCATCACCCTGAGCTCCGGCCTCGATGCCCTGACCCAGGTGATCGAGCCCTGGCTCTGCAGCCGGGCCACTCCCTTCACCGATGCCCTCTGCCAGCAGGCGATCCCGCGGGGCATCCGCGCGCTGAAAATCCTGATGGAACAAGAGTGTCCGGCCAGCCGCGACGAGATGGCCTGGGTCAGCCTGTGCGGTGGACTGGCGCTGGCGAACGCCGGGCTGGGAGTGATCCACGGCCTTGCCGGCCCGCTGGGCGGCCTGAGCCGCGCCTCGCACGGTGCTTTATGCGGCAGCCTGCTGCCGTTTGGCCTGGCGCTCAATGAGTCGCAGATAAGCGACCCTGCCCTGCGCCAGCGCTTCAACGACGTTCGCCGCTGGCTGGCCGACGGGCTGGACGTCCCTGTGGATCGGGTCTGGGACAGTCTGCGGGAATGGAGCCATCGCGCCGGCCTTGGCACCCTGCGCGACCTCGGCGTAGCGCGCGATGCCCTGGAACCGGCGGCGCTGGCCGCCAGCACCTCCTCATCAATGAAGGCCAATCCGGTCAGCCTGAGCGGCGAACAGCTGCTGGAGATGCTGGAGGCGGCGTGGGAGTGAGCGCGCCGGGATAAAATTTTGTTGCATAATGAATGCTCCGAATTTCATCTGTGCCAGGATGTACAATTTTTAATTACTTATCAACAGCATACTTTAAAATGACAGCTTTTCTTCTCGGCGGAAAAGCGTGATCTCACGCACAGTTTGCTTCACACTCACCGAAGCGACTGTCTACGCTTAATAGACAAGGCCGGGTATGCCCGGCCCCGAACTCACGCTATCCGGAGGTCCGTATCGCTATGTTCAGCCAGAAATTACGCCACGTTGAAGACGACGAGTTAAGGATCGACATCGATCCCTGCTACGAAGCCGATCCGTACGAATTAAAGCTGGATGAGATGATTGACGCTGAACCGGAGCCTGAGGTGATCGAAGGGCTTCCGGCGTCCGATGCCCTTACCCCGGCGGATCGCTATCTTGAGCTGTTTACCAACGTGCAGAAATCACGCATCTTTGCCGACAGCAAAACCTTCCCCGACTGCGCGCCGAAACACGATCCGCTGGACATCCTGCGCAACTACCGCAAGGTCAAACGTCAGCCCGATTTCGACCTGCGACAGTTCGTGGAAGACAACTTCTGGCTGCCGGAGAACCAGACCGACGTCTACACCTCGGACCCCAGCCTGACGCTGAAAGAGCACATCGATAAGCTGTGGCCGGTGCTGACCCGCGAGCCTCAGGATCATATCCCCTGGTCGTCGCTACTGGCGCTGCCGCAGGCCTATATTGTGCCTGGCGGTCGCTTTAGCGAAACCTATTACTGGGACTCTTATTTCACCATGCTGGGGCTGGCGGAGAGCGGCCGGGAAGATCTGCTGAAATGCATGGCCGATAACTTTGCCTGGCTGATTGAAACCTACGGTCACATTCCGAACGGCAACCGCACCTACTACCTCAGCCGATCGCAGCCGCCGGTGTTTGCCCTGATGGTCGAACTCTTTGAAGAGGATGGCGTGCGCGGCGCGAAGCGCTATCTGGACCATCTGAAGATGGAGCACGCCTTCTGGATGGACGGCGCCGAGTCGTTGATCCCGCACCAGGCGTATCGCCACGTGGTGCGTATGCCGGATGGCTCCCTGCTCAATCGCTACTGGGACGACCGGGACACGCCGCGGGATGAGTCCTGGCGCGAGGACGTGGAGACCGCCCGACACTCCGGGCGGCCCGCCAATGAAGTGTACCGCGACCTGCGGGCGGGCGCCGCGTCCGGCTGGGACTACTCCAGCCGCTGGCTGCGGGATATCACGCGGCTGGCCAGCATCCGCACGACGCAGTTTATCCCCATCGACCTGAACGCCTTCCTGTTCAAGCTGGAGACGACCATCGCCAATCTCTCCGGCCTGAAGGGCGATCGCGAGACAGAGGCGGCCTTCCGCCAGAAGGCTCAGGATCGGCGGGCGGCGGTCAACCGCTATCTGTGGGATGATGAGAACGGCTGTTTCCGCGATTATGACTGGCGCCGTGAACAGCTGGCGCTGTTTTCCGCGGCCAGCATCGTCACCCTTTACGTCGGCCTGGCGACTCACGAGCAGGCAGAACGCCTTGCCGATGCGGTGCGGGCCCGCCTGCTCACCCCCGGGGGGATCATGGCCACCGAATATGAAAGCGGTGAGCAGTGGGATAAACCTAACGGCTGGGCGCCGCTGCAGTGGATGGCGATCCAGGGATTTAAACGTTACGGCCAGGATCCGCTGGGAGATGAGATTGCCTGGAGCTGGCTGCAGACGGTCAATCACTTTTACAAGCAGCATCACAAGCTGATTGAGAAATACCATATTGCCACCGGCGTCCCGCATGAGGGTGGCGGCGGGGAGTATCCCCTGCAGGATGGCTTTGGCTGGACCAACGGCGTGGTGCGCCGACTGATTGGCCTGTACGGTGAGCCAACCTAGTCGGGCTGTTCCCGGCGGCTTTCTCCTGCTATGTTCAGAGGATTCGCCCTGCCTGGAATGACGCTTATGCCTGAACTCCTGACGCCGCGCCTGCGCTGCTCACCGCTGCAGCTGGACGACTGGTCGTTTTTTCTTTCCCTGCAGCAGGATCCGCAGGTCATGCTCTACGTCGCCGACCCCCGGCCGCAGGCGGCCATCCGCGAGGCGTTCGATTCGCGGCTGCCGTCGTGGACGCCCGGGGATGAACACTGGCTGTGCCTGGTGGTGCGCGACAGGCTCACCCATACCCCGCTCGGCCTGACCGGTTACCAGCATCATCGGCGCGAGATTGCCGAGGTCGGCTTTCTCTTCGCTCCGGCGGCGCAGGGCCGGGGCTACGGCTACGAATCGCTGCGCGCGCTGTGCGACTACGCCTTTACCACTGGCGGCGTCCGCCGCCTGACCGCCAGCGTCACCGCCGGCAACGAGGCGTCTAAGCAGTTGTTGCTCAAAGCCGGCTTCCGGCTGGAGGGGGAGCTGCGGGAGAACTACTGGCTGAACGGGCGCTGGCACAATGACTGGCTGTTCGGCCGGCTGCGTGGGGAGGGCGATGCGCCGTAGCGCACCGCCGGTCACAGGCTGGTGGCAGTCAGGATCAGAGGAACATCCCGCCCGAGACTTCCACGCGCTGCGCGTTCATCCACGCCAGCTCATCGCTGAGCAGGGCGGCGATGGCGTCGCCGATATCATCCGGCAGCCCGACGCGCCCCAGCGCGGTCTGGGCGGCGATATGCCGATTCACCTCGGCGTTATCGCGCACCACGCCGCCGCCAAAGTCGGTCTCGATGGCTCCCGGCGCAATGATATTCACCGAAATACCGCGCCCGCCCAGCTCTTTCGCCTGATAGCGGGTCAGGACCTCCATCGCCCCCTTCATCGCGGCGTAGGCCGCATAGCCCGGCAGGGCAAAGCGCGCCAGGCCGCTGGAAACGTTGAGGATCCGTCCCCCGTCCTGCAGGAGGGGCAGCAGCCGCTGGGTCAGGAAAAATGGCCCTTTGAACTGGATGTTCATCAGCTCGTCAAACTGCGCTTCGCTGGTCTCGGCGAAGGGGACGTTAAGGCCGATCCCGGCGTTGTTCAGTAAATAATCAAAGGTGGTTCGCCCCCACTTCTGCGCCAGCACCTGTGCCACCTCGCTGGCGAAAGCGTCAAAACTTGAGATATCCCCGACGTTCAGCGCTAATGCTGCCGCTTTGACCCCTTTTTGCTCGATCTCCGCCACCACGTCGAGGGCCGCCTGGCGGTTGCTGTGGTAAGTCAGAAGAATATCGGTTCCCTTCGCCGCCAGCTTCAACGCGGCGTTTTTACCCAGACCGCGGCTGCCGCCGGTCACTAAAGCGATACGTTGTGTCATCAGAAAACCCCTTTCAGGTTGCGTTGTGATTGTGTTCTAGCTTATTAACTGCCAGTGAAACAATAAATACGCTACATTACGTTTTACTGTTTCATTCATAACAACAATAGGCGATCGGCATGGATAAAATTCATGCAATGCAGTTATTCATTCGCGTAGCGGATCTGGAGAGTTTTTCCCGCGCCGCCGAGACCCTGGCGCTGCCGAAAGGCAGCGTCTCGCGGCAGATTCAGGCCCTGGAAAGCCATCTTGGCGTGCGGCTCCTGCACCGTACCACCCGTCGGGTTCAGCTCACCCAGGATGGGATGGTCTACTACGAGCGGGCGAAGGATCTGCTGAGCAACCTCGACGAACTGGACGGCATGTTCCAGCACGATCCGGCGAGCATCAGCGGCCGGCTGCGGGTGGATATGCCGGTCGGTTTTGCTAAAAAACTGGTGATCCCTCATCTGCCGACTTTTTTACAGCAGTATCCGGGCATCGAACTGGAGCTGAGCAGCAGCGACCGGCTGGTGGACGTGATCCGCGAGGGGTTTGACTGCGTGGTACGCGTCGGCGCGCTCAAAGACTCAGGGCTTATCGCCCGCCCACTGGGCAAGCTGACGCAAATTAACTGCGCCAGCCCGGACTACCTTGCGCGATTTGGCTATCCGCAATCCCTTGAGGATCTGGCGGATCATGCCCTGATCCACTACGCCAGCACCCTCGGGGTCCGTCCCCCCGGCTTTGAGGTGGTGATCGATGGCGCGGTGCGCTGGGTAAAAACCGGCGGCATATTGACAGTCAACAGTACGGAAACCTATCAGGCAGCCTGTATCGCCGGGCTGGGGATCATTCAGGTGCCGCGTACCGGCGTGCGCGAGGCGTTACGCGCCGGCGACCTGACGGAGATCCTGCCCCAGTACCGCGCCGAGCCGCTGCCGGTCTCGCTTATCTACCCCCATCGGCGCAATCTCTCCCGTCGCGTACATCTGTTTATGGAGTGGCTGGGCGGGTTGATGAAAGATTATGTCGATTGATCCCCGCGGATGGTGAACGGGTGGCGGGTAGATGCGTTCCTGCAGGATACGCCATTTAAGGTATACTTTTTGCTGAATCTCGCGGTAAAAAAGGAAGAAATCACGTATGACGCCGGAAAACGACGATCGACGCCCACCACAGGAACCGGACACGCAGCCGGAGAAAAACAAAAGCCCCCTCGACGCTCTCAATGACACGGCCGTCGGGCAAAAAGCCAGCCAGGCGCTGAAGACCGTCACCGGAACGGCGGCCAAAGTGCAGCGCAACCCGGTGATCGCCCACTTACTGCGCGCCGCAGAACGTTTCAATGACCGGCTGGGCAATCAGTTCGGCGCGGCCATCACCTACTTCTCGTTCCTGTCGATGATCCCAATCCTGATGGTCTCCTTTGCCGCCGCCGGTTTCGTGCTGGCCTGGCACCCGACCCTGCTGCAGGACATTTTCGACAAGATTCTGCAAAACGTCAGCGACCCGACGCTGGCGGCGACGTTGAAAAACACCATCAACACCGCGGTGCAGCAGCGCACCGCCGTCGGTCTGGTCGGCCTGCTGGTCGCCCTCTATTCCGGTATTAACTGGATGGGCAATTTGCGCGAAGCGATCCGCGCCCAGTCGCGCGACGTCTGGGAGCGCCGGCCGCAGGACGAAGAGAAAATCTGGATAAAATACTTCCGCGATCTTATCTCGCTGATCGGTCTGCTGGTGGCGCTGATTATTACGCTGTCCATCACTTCTGTCGCGGGTTCCGCCCAGCAGTTGATTATCTCCGCGCTGTATCTCGACAACATTGAATGGCTGAAGCCCGCCTGGCGGCTGATCGGCCTCGCCATCTCGATTTTTGCCAACTATCTGCTCTTTTTCTGGATCTTCTGGCGGCTGCCGCGCCATCGTCCGCGGCGCAAAGCCCTGTTTCGCGGCACGCTTATCGCGGCGATTGGCTTTGAAATCATCAAAATCGTCATGACCTGGACGCTGCCGGCGCTGGTGAAATCCCCCTCCGGGGCGGCGTTCGGTTCGGTGCTGGGGCTGATGGCTTTTTTCTATTTCTTTGCCCGCCTGACGCTATTCTGCGCCGCATGGATCGCCACCGCGGAGTATAAAGACGACCGGCGGATGCCTGGCAAAACCCACCGTTAACGCATTGCGAGGATGAATTGAAGAGACAAAATTCATCCTCGCGCTTTATTTCAGTAGATAAATCCACCAATTAACTTTTATTTAACCAAAAACTGGTTTTATCCTCTATCTTTTTAATTGTGTGAAGCATTTCATAGAACCATTTTTACTGGTGTAAAAATTATCCGCTTTTTGCCTGTTTTTTACCCACTTTCCACGTTTGTTACAGATTGAAATGTCCCTGTGGCTGTGGCTATATGGCTTTTCGTTCGCGCAAAAATAAGAAAGATCTATGCAAGCCACAGCCACCACACTCGAAAACTCGCAGGAAACCGCCCCGGTCAATTCACGCAACAAAGTCGTTGTCGCCTCGCTCATTGGCACCGCCATTGAGTTTTTCGACTTCTACATCTATGCCACTGCCGCGGTCATCGTCTTCCCGCATATCTTTTTCCCGCAGGGCGATGCCGCCGCGGCCACCCTGCAGTCGCTGGCCACCTTCGCCATCGCCTTCGTCGCCCGGCCGATCGGCTCCGCGCTGTTTGGTCACTTTGGCGATCGCGTCGGCCGCAAGGTCACTCTCGTGGCCTCGCTGTTAACCATGGGGATCTCCACCGTGGTGATCGGCCTGCTGCCCGGCTATGAAAGCATTGGCATTGTCGCGCCGATGCTGCTGGCGCTGGCGCGCTTCGGTCAGGGGCTTGGCCTCGGAGGGGAATGGGGCGGCGCAGCGCTGCTGGCAACGGAAAACGCCCCGGCGCGCAAGCGCGCCCTGTACGGCTCCTTCCCGCAGCTGGGCGCGCCGATCGGCTTCTTCTTCGCCAACGGCACCTTCCTGCTGCTCTCCTGGCTGTTAACCGATCAGCAGTTTATGGAGTGGGGCTGGCGCGTGCCGTTTATCTTCTCCGCGGTGCTGGTGATCATCGGTCTGTACGTGCGCGTCTCGCTGCACGAAACGCCGGTCTTCGCCAAAGTGGCAGCGGCGAAAAAACAGGTCAAAATCCCGCTGGGTACCCTGTTGACCAAACACGTCCGCGTGACGGTGCTGGGCACCTTCATCATGCTGGCAACCTATACCCTGTTCTACATCATGACCGTCTACTCGATGACCTTCAGCACCGGCGCCGCGCCGAATGGCCTGGGCCTGCCGCGTAACGAAGTGCTGTGGATGCTGATGATGGCGGTGATTGGCTTCGGCGTGATGGTGCCTGTCGCCGGCCTGCTGGCGGACGCCTTTGGCCGTCGCAAGAGCATGATTGTCATCACCACGATGATTATTTTGTTCGCCCTGTTCGCTTTTAAACCGCTGCTGGGTTCCGGTAACCCGCTGCTGGTCTTCGCCTTCCTGCTGCTGGGCTTAAGCCTGATGGGACTGACTTTTGGCCCGATGGGCGCGCTGCTCCCGGAGCTGTTCCCCACGGAAGTGCGCTACACCGGCGCGTCGTTCTCCTATAACGTGTCGTCGATTCTCGGCGCCTCGGTCGCGCCGTACATTGCCGCCTGGCTGCAGGGCAACTACGGCCTGGCGGCGGTCGGCACCTATCTGGCGGCGATGGCGGCGCTGACGCTGATCGCCCTGCTGCTGACCCACGAGACCCGCCACCAGTCGTTGTGATCCTTCGCCCTGACGCCGCTGGCGTCAGGGCTCTCCCCTACTTTTTCATCTGTGACAAAATGGTCCGACACTGGTTGCTATCGCCCTCCGCCGGGGAGACCAGCGCCAGCAGCGCGGCAGCCGGCGTCACCAGGGTCGCCAGCGCCGCCGCTACCGCACCGCGGACAATCAGCGGCCCGGCCTTCACCCCCGCCTGCGGCGATTTAAAGGTGCCCCGAACATACAGCGGTGAACGCAGGGTGATCACCCGGAAGCCTTTGCTTTCCGGATCGATGGTCAGGTCCAGCTGCTCGGAGGCGAAGCTGGCGGTTCCGGTCACATTGATCAGCGCGTTTTCCGTATCGAAGGCAAAAATCTGCGGCCGGGCGACGCCGTTGGTCACGTCGATATTGGCCGCCGCACAGTTCACCCGAACTTCCTCATCACCAAAAATCTGGCCGATCAGGTAGTTGCCGACGTTAAGACCGAGAATTTCCATCAGGTTACGACTGATCAGGCCGTCGTTCATCAGCAGTTTCAGGTTGCCATTACTGTTGCCGAGCAGGGCCGCCACCGAGTTGCCGCTGCCGCGCAGCTGAACATCGCCATTCATCTCGCCAAGGGTTTTCTGCATCATCTCGACGTTCGGCATCAGCGCCTTCAGCTTCAGGCGTCGCGCCTGCAGATTGGCCTCACCCTGCAGCGGCTTTTTATCGCCCTGCAAGTGTACGCTGCCGGCAATCGACCCGTTGGCCAGGCCAAAGCGCACCGGCTGCAGGCGCAGGTCGCCATCTTCCAGGATCACATGGGTCGACAGATCGCTGATCGGCAGGGTGCCGCCGTGCTCAATTCTCCGGCCCTTAAAGCGTACATCGGCATCCATCACCTGCCATTTATCGGTTTCAAAACGGTCTGCCGGCAGCACTTTACCCGCCGGCTGCGGTCGGTCGCCCGCCTGGCGCGCAGCGCCTTTCTTCGTCCCTTTGCCGGAATCGACGCCGATTAACGGCCCGAGATCCGCCAGCCGCAGCTGCTTCGACTCCATATCGCCGCTGAGTTTCGGTCGCGGTTTGCCGGTGGTATAGGTGAGGGAGCCATGAATGTCGCTATCGCCGATCCGACCATTAAAATCCTGGTAGTCAAAACGCATGCGGTTTTTCTGCTTAAAGTCGGCGCGCAGGCGGCCATCGGTAGAGAACGATGGCGTCTCCGGCAGCAGCACACCGGTCAGGTCGTAGAGATCGCGCAGCGAGTCGCCGGCGAATTTCAGCCGCAGGTCAATACCGCCGACGTTGAGCGGGTCGCTGACCGTGCCGCTGAATGCCACCCGGGTGTTGCCGGAGTGGAAGTCGCCCTGCAGCGGGAAAGGGGTGCTTGCGCTGCGCAGGGCCAGCATGCCGCCGATTTTACCGTTGCCGGTGACCGGCTGGTCCTTGTAGCGGCCCTTCAGCGACAGGCCAAAGACATAGTCACCCACTTTCGCCGCGCTATGCTGATCCTTCGTGCCGGTCACTTCGCTGAACGGCAGCGGTTTGCCGAGGGGATCGACAAGGATGGTGATATCGCTGCGGGTGATCTTGTCATCGATGGCGATAGTCCCGCGGTCAAAGAGAATATTATCGAGGCGAAAGGACCAGCTGGAGGGCGCGCTGTCGCCCGACGTACGCTGATCGCCAGCCAGCTGAAAGGTCCAGTTATTATTGTCTTCCGCCAGGCGGATCAGCCGCACGTCGGGCTGTTCCAGCTTGATCCACGGCAGGTACACCGTTTTGCTCAGCAGCGCCAGCGGGGCGAGGGTCGCCTCCACCCGCGGCAGGTGGATCATAGTCACCTGGGGGATGGCCGGCGGGTTGCCCAGCACGATATCTTCCGCGTGCACATGGGGCCACGGGATCCAGCTGCGCCAGCCGCGCTCGTCCGGCTGCCGCTCCCAGACCACGCCGAGATCGCCGCGGATGGCGAACGGTCGGTTAAGTTCGGCGGACACTTTCTGATTGATCGTCGGCTTCAGCCGGTTCCAGTCAAAGGTGGCCAGCACGATAAAGAAGAGAACGATCAGCAACAGTATCGTTCCTGTGATGATAACCAACGTTTTACGGGTTCTGCTCATCCCTACTCCGCTCCTTTTGCATCACGTCAGTCCTGAATATAGTCAAAACGCGGCGTTTATCCTGGAAATGCGCTTTTCGTCACATTACGCGCGTCAGGTCAAAAAAATAATGGAACGATGTTTTAATATGATTGACCAGCAAAACAGCGCAGCGCACACTAGCGCTTATATCGATTCCATTGCAGGTTCTGGCTATGTCTAAAAAAATTGCCGTTATTGGCGAATGCATGATTGAGCTGTCAGAGAAGAACGGGGCCGTTAACCGCGGCTTTGGCGGCGATACCTTAAACACCTCGGTCTATATCGCGCGGCAGACCGATGCCAGCGCACTGAGCGTCCACTATGTCACCGCGCTGGGAACCGATGCGTTCAGCCAGCAGATGCTCGACAGCTGGCAGCAGGAAAACGTCAACACCGATCTTATCCAGCGGATGGCCGACCGCCTGCCGGGGCTGTATTACATTGAAACCGATGACACCGGCGAGCGCACCTTCTACTACTGGCGCAACGAGGCGGCGGCAAAGTTCTGGCTGGAGAGCGATCGCGCGGCGGCGATTTGCGAAGAGCTGGCCACTTTCGACTATCTCTATCTGAGCGGCATCAGTCTCGCCATTCTCAGCCCGGCCAGCCGCGACAAGCTGTTCACGCTGCTGCGTGAGTGCCGCGCCAACGGCGGCAAGGTGATCTTCGACAACAACTATCGTCCACGCCTGTGGGCCAGCCAGGCGGAGACGCAGCAGGTCTATCAGGAGATGCTTGCCTGCACCGATATCGCGTTTCTGACGCTCGATGATGAAGACGCGCTGTGGGGGGAAAAACCGGTTGCTGAGGTGATCGCCCGCACGCATGCCGCCGGCGTGGAAGAGGTGGTGGTGAAGCGCGGGGCGGATGCCTGCCTGGTCTCGGTTAGCGGGCAACCGCTACAGGAAGTGCCGGCTGTCAGGCTGGCCAAAGAGAAGGTGGTGGATACCACCGCCGCCGGAGACTCCTTCAGCGCCGGCTACCTGGCCGTTCGCCTGACCGGCGGCGATGCTGAATCCGCCGCCAAACGCGGACACCTGACCGCCAGCACGGTGATCCAGTATCGCGGGGCGATCATCCCGCGGGAAGCGATGCCGCAGTAATTCTCCGCAGGAAGCGCTCTCCGGCCGCCGCTGGCGCGCCGGAGAGGCGTTAGTTACTGCCCTGGCGGGATGTCGCTGGCCTCGCTGTGGGCATCAACTGTATCAGCGCTGCCGCTGACCGCCGCGGCCGCCGGATTCGGCGCCATCAGTTTTTCCCACGTGGCCTGCAGCTCCTTCATGTTGTATTCCGGTTCGCCTTTCGGCTGTTGTAGCACCAGCGCCATATCCTGGGACAGCTGCTGACGCAGGTACTGATTCAGCATGTCTACCGTCAGGGAGTTGAGGAACTCCTGGCGCAGCTTCTGATACTGCTCCGGCGCGATATCCACCACCTGATTCTGCAGGGAGCGCATGCGCTGGCTCATCAGAATATCGGTGTCAGTGCGCGCATAGGTGGCAAACAGCCTCTGCAGCTCGAGGCTTTTCTGGGCGATAAGCGCGTCAAACTCCTCCTGCGGCAGGCCGTTGTCCCGCACTTTCGCCAGCTCGCGCGAGACCACGCTCAGGTTGTTGTTCAGACGCTCGCCCGGCGATTCGATGTTGATCGCGCACTGCGCGCGCTGATAGAGCACCCGGCAGTCAAAGCCAAGACCAATATCCTTCACGTTATTTTTGCTCAGGCTCTGCTGCACGTGCCAGAACAGCGCTTCGCGGGCGAGGTCGTCGCGCCAGTAGCGCTGCAGCGCCGCGGAGTCGCGGATTGGCTGCCAGGGCGCATCCCACATGATGGACAGTTTGTCCTGACGCACCGCGCTGGTCATGATGCTGACCGGCACGGTAGGCAGTGGCGATAAGGTCGGCACCGCCGCGGGCGTTTCCCGCTTGCCCTTCAGATCGCCGAAGGTTTTGCTGATTTGCTCAGCGACGCTGCGGCTGTCGACGTTACCGACCACAATCAGCGTCATGGCGTCGGGGGTGTACCATTTATGATAAAAGTCTTTCAGCTGCGCCACGTCTATCGGCTGCTTCAGCGGCGCGGCAGGATCATGGCCCAGCATGGTGGACCCTTTCAGGCGGTAGCGCCACCAGCCCTCTTTGGTATCCAGCGGCCACGTCGCCACCATGTCGCTGCCCTGCAGCGCATGATTGATCGATTCAGGCGTAATGGTCAGCTTACCGCTGGCGTCCGCCAGCCAGCTCAGCGCCTCTTTCAGCAGATCGTTGCGGTTATTGGGCAGACTGAGATTAAACATTGTGTAATCGTAGGAGACGATGGCCGGCGGCAGAGGACGCTTCGGGTCAATACTCTGCTGCCATAAAGAGCGCGCCTGCATCGTCGGCAGGCTGCCGCTTTGCGTCAACGCCAGGCGAGGAACAAAGCGGCTGAAACCACTCTGCTGAGTGCTTTCGCTCAGCGAGCCAATATTCACGGACAGACGGACTTCAATACGGTCGCTGGGACGCTGCGGCGTGGCCAGCACCTGCCACGTCAAACCATTCGCTAAGGTCCCTTGTTGCCAGGCCGGATCAGGCTGGAGCGCTTCTGCCTGCACATAACCGGCCGCCGCTACCATCAGCAAACCGCCCGTTAAAAGTTTAATTGTTGTGCCCTGCATGTGAACCCCTGATGAACATTCCTGGTTACAACAGCACCCCACTGACGGGCTGCCGAAAAAAGTGAGAGTGAAATACGTCGGTTAGACCACACGGAGACGAAAATGTCGCATGACAACGCAAAATAATCATTTCGTGTCATTTCCGCCAAGCGGAAATGACCTCTAATTATGCGCAGGAGCCCGTACTCCAGCAAGGGAGTACGGGCCTAAGAGGAGGATTTAAGAGGATAATTCGTGCGATTTGTTCGCTGGAACACGGTTATTCAGAACATCATCCATCTGTTTGGCATCGAGTTCTTTGACCCATTTAGCCACCACCACCGTAGCGACGCCGTTACCCACCAGGTTGGTCAGCGCACGGGCTTCGGACATAAAGCGGTCGATACCGAGGATCAGCGCCAGGCCCGCCACCGGCAAATGCCCGACGGCGGAGATGGTCGCCGCCAGCACGATGAAGCCGCTGCCGGTCACCCCCGCCGCCCCTTTCGAGGAGAGCAGCAGCACCACCAGCAGGGTGATCTGATGGAAAATATCCATATGGCTGTTGGTCGCCTGGGCGATAAAGACCGCGGCCATCGTCAGGTAGATGGAGGTGCCATCGAGGTTGAACGAATAGCCGGTCGGGATCACGAGGCCCACCACCGATTTGCGGCAGCCCAGCTTCTCCATCTTGTCGAGCATTCTCGGCAGCGCTGATTCTGACGAGGAGGTTCCCAGCACAATCAGCAGCTCCTCACGGATATAGCGGATAAATTTGAAGATGCTGAAGCCGGTAGCCCGGGCGATACTCCCCAGCACCACCACCACGAACAGAATACAGGTGATGTAGAAGCAGATGATCAGCTGCCCCAACTGCACCAGGGTGCCGACGCCATATTTACCGATGGTAAAGGCCATGGCCCCGAAGGCGCCAATCGGCGCCAGGCGCATGATCATATTGATGATGCCGAAGATAACCTGGGAGAAGCTTTCAATGACGTTGAAAATCAGCTGGCCCTTGCTGCCCAGACGGTGCAGGGCAAAACCAAACAGGACGGCGAACAGCAGCACCTGCAGAATGTTGCCGCTGGCGAAGGCGCCAATGACGCTGCCCGGGATCACATCCAGTAAAAAGGCCACCACCCCCTGGTCTTTCGCCTGCTCAGCGTACACCGCCACCGCTTTCGCATCGAGCGTTGACGGGTCGACGTTCATCCCGGCGCCAGGCTGCACCACGTTGACGATAATCAGACCGATAATCAGCGCGATGGTGCTGACCACTTCGAAATAGAGCAGCGCCACCGCCCCGGTACGACCGACGGCTTTCATGCTTTCCATCCCGGCGATCCCCGTCACGACGGTACAGAAGATAACCGGAGCAATCACCATTTTAATCAGCTTAACGAAGGCGTCGCCGAAGGGTTTCATTTGCGCGCCCAGTTCCGGGTAAAAATGGCCCAGCAGAATACCGATCGCTATGGCCGTCAGAACCTGGACATAGAGGCTTTTAAAGATAGAGGTTTTCATAGGGTGTCCTTTGGGAATAACCACAGAGCAAGAAGGGATATTTGACGTCTGTGGCTTAAAAATAACACCCTGGAAACATTTCAGAAATAACTAACGCCGAAAGTGCAACGCAATTGTTAAAATCTTTGAGCTGACTCGCACAAGTCAACAAAACATTTACAAATTTTCATCCTCACGAACCGGGGAGAGATAGCGCGCGCTGAATGCCTCCAGCGGCAAAGCGCAACCGAACAGATGGCCCTGGAGCACCTCGACGCCCGCGGCTTGCAACCAGCGGTACTGGGCGTCGTTCTCCACCCCTTCCGCCACGATACGCAGCGACAGGCCGCGCGCGAGCTGGATCATCGCCGGCACCATGCTGACATCCTCCGGCAGCATATCGATGAATACTTTATCGATTTTCAGAATATCCACCGGCAGAGCTTTCATCTGCTGCAGCTGGTGCAACCCGGCATAACCCATGCCAAAATCATCCAGCGCAATCTGTACCCCGGCCTCGCGCAGCGGTCGCAACCGCGCCATCACATCCTGCGGATCGTCCATCCGGCAGCTCTCCGTCACCTCGAGGATGAGGGTGCCAGGGGCGATACGGTAGCGGGCGATCAGCTTTAGCATCTCCTCGCCACGGTCGTGTTCCAGCAGCTGGAGCAGGGAAACATTGACCGACAGCGGCAGCATAATCCCCTGGCTTTGCCAGGCCGCCAGCTGGCGGCAGGCCTCTTCCATCACCCAGTAGCCGACCGGGATAATCAGCCCGCAGGACTCAATGCGCTCAATCAGCGACGGCGGTAGCGACCAGCTGCCATCCGCCTGCCGCTGGCGCAGCAGCACTTCGGCGCCGCAGATCTCGCCGCTGGCGCAGGCCACCTGCGGCTGCAGCCAGATAGCGAACTGCTGGTTGTCGAGGGCGGTCATAATGTCGTGCTCTTCCATCAGACGGCGCTGAGCCTTTTCCATCTGCTCGGGATCGAAGAACTCAATCTGGTTTTTGCCTTTACGTCGTGCGGTGACGGCAGCCGACACCGCGCGCCGGTAAAACTGCTCGGCGCTGAGCCCGGCGTGGAACATGGCGATCCCGACGCTGGCGTAGGGCCGCAGCTGCAGCCCATGCAGCGGCAAACGCTCATTAATAATAGTGAGCACTTGCTTACTTAACGTCACCGCCTGCCACGGTTCGGCAAGGCCATCGGCGAGAATCGCGAAGTCATACCCGCTCACCTGAGCCAGCACCATTTGCGGCGGAATGGCGGCTCGCAGCTTCTCCACCAGCGTCAGGAGCAGCATTTCGCGCTGGCTTTCCTTGAGGACCCCGGCGGCATCCTGCAGGGTTTCGCAGGCGACGACGATTAGCGCGGCGCTCTGGGGGCGGGCCACCGTCTGCTCCAGCATCGCCAGCAAAAAGGCTTTATTCGGCAACTCGGAGACCGGGAAGCGGGTCGACTGGATGGACAGTTCATCATGCTGGCGCACCAGGCTCTGCTGGTTGCGGTTATAGCTGCGCACCAGCATACCGATCTCGTCGTCATGGTGCAGGCGCGGGAGCGTTAGCTGATGGCCGAGACGATCCTGCTGGGAGAGATCGTTCAGCTCGCGGGCGATACGCCGCAGGGGGCGCACCATCAGCCGGTTGATGCACCAGGTAAGCGCCACCGTCAGCATCAGCACCAAAAGTAAGTAAGCCGTCACTAACGTAGCAAGGGCGCTCATGACGAATTTATACATGCGGTATGAATCCGCCTGCAGCACGAGATAGGCCAGCGGCTGGGGGTTAGCCGGCCGTTCCAGTGAATAAATAGGCAGCGAAATCTGCACCGGCAGCTCAAACAGCCGGGTGACGGTCACCGGCACCGGCCGCTCGGGGATAAATCGCATCCGCAGCGCCTGGAACTGGTTCGGCAACACCACATCCGCCCGGCTGACGATGCCAGCAGGCTGGATACGGCTTAAAATGGCTTCCGCTTCCGGAATATCGGCTTTCAGAATAGCCGCAGACAGCGGTTCGCGAACGGATCGCGCGATACTTTCTAACTGCGTGGCCGTGGTAAAGCGACTCTGTTGCACAAAGTGAAACAGCAAAATAGTGCAAAAAACCAATACAAAGGCCATGGACACGCTCGCGACCATCGCCATCTGTTTGATTGTAAGTGAACGGCTGACGCGCAACGGTGTTCTCCACTGATACTGAATGCATACCCGGTATCAATCCTTCAATGCCGGTCGTTTCAGGCTGATTATATACTCAAATCCTTCGCCCACGCCCGCGAGGGATGAAGTGACGGGATATTTCCGCGCGGTGGCGCAGACGCCGGGGAAATCGCCCCGGCGGCCGACGGTGGGCAATGCCTCACGAGTATACGCGAAGCGCGTCGTGGAGTGGCGCTCTGTGACGTAATTCAGCCTATTCTGCTACCAGTCGGCGTAGGGCACCAGCGGCTGGGGCGGCATATCCAGATCCCCCTGCCAGCCGGCCGCCGAGTAGCGGACGTAAAGCAGCGCATGGCTCGGGGTGTAATCCTTCGCCTGCTGAATATCGACCGCGGCGCCGACGAACCAGTTGCTGGTCACCCGCCGCTCCACCAGCGCTCTGGCGGTGTAACCGAATCCCTGACTGCTGCTCCCCTCCTCCGTCAGCTCGCTGGCGCGCTGGCGGTAGTCGGACGGGATCAGGTTCAGCAGCGGATAACGGGCTTGCGTCTGGGTGCGCGAATGGGACCATGACACCGACCCGCCGAGCTCCCAGGACCAGTTCTCGGTACGCTGACGCCAGGTCACCGGCACGGCGAATGAGAGATACTCCTGCGGGCTGTAATAGCCGCCCTGGCCGAGGGTGTAACCGCTGAGATCTTTGTCGTAGTGCCAGATCATATTGTTGAGGCCGACGGTGACGCGACGATTATTCTCGTTGATGACCTTGTAGTAGTATCCGGTCATCCAGCGCACGCGCCAGTTATCCACCACGTTTTTACCGGTCAGCGAATCGGCGCCCAGCGAGGACCAGATACCGTGCGCTTCGCCCCGGTCATAGCTGAGGCTCAGGCCGCCGCCGTCGGCGCGGACGCCGCCCCAGGTGGTGCCGGTATGGCTGCTGCTGTCTTTCTGCCCGCCAAAGGAGAGCAGCGAGCTGGAGATGGGGCGCCGGTGGACGTTGACCGTGTACCCCACCGGCCCGACGTCGCTGCTGTAGCTCAGCCCCCCCACCACATCGACGACATTGAAGCCCATCGGGGTGGTGCCGATATCGCCGCTCCAGGTGTCATTCTTCCAGCCGACCGCCACGCTGGCCCCGCTGTCGGTCTGGTTTTTACTGCCGCTGGTACAGGCGATCTCCCCGCAGGTGCCCCAGCTGGGCGAGTAGCTCCCGTCGCTGTGGGTGGAAAAGCTGCCGGCATCCATATTGACCAGATCGGTGCGGAAGAACATCCGGCCATCCGCCAGCGGAGCATCCACCTGCAGCATGGTGGTATGCGCCTTCAGGTCGGAATAGCCGCCGGTGCCGCTGGAACCCCAGAAGTCGTGTTCCAGGGTGACGTTCAGATCCTGCTGGCGATAAAGATCGGCGGCATCGCTACGGATCCCGCGCTTCAGCCAGTCATCCCGGCTGTCGTTGCGCGTCAGCCGCGTAAAGGTATCGTTATCCTGCGGCTGCGCGGGGGTGATGCCGGAGGCCACCATCGCCTCCCGGTAGTGCGTCAGCGCCTGCTGCGGCGCCCCGGTCTGGGTGGCAAAGCGCGCGGCATCGCGCAGCACCAACGCGCTCTCCATCGAGGGCGGCTGCGCCTTCGCCTGCGGCACAATCTGGTTAAAAATCTGTTGCGCGTCAGCGGTATCGCCAAGGCCGGCTCGCGCCAGCGCGACCCGACGCTGCATATTCATGGATTCGGTCTCTGCGCCTTTCAACTGCATGACCTGCGCCCGGGCGGCCTGTTTATCGCCCTCGGCCAGGTAGACTTCCGCAAGGCCGAGGCGCGCATCGCCGTTGTCGGCCTCCTGGCGCAGCACCCGCTGATAGTCGGCAATCGCCGTCTGGCTGTCGCCGCGCTGCTGCGCCCAGTCGGCGAGCGTCAGGTCATAGCGCACCGAGTCGGGCTGCTGTTGGATAAGGGCGATCGCCTGCGCTTCGTTACCGCTGTCGCGCAGCTGGTTGGCCTGGCGCAGCACCCGGTCGCTTTGCAAACGCGCTTCGAGCTCACGAATATTATCCGTCCACGCGCTGCGCGGCAGAGCGGCGATTTGCGCCAGGGCCAGATCGTCCTGGTCGTTTCCCGACAGGTAGAGCCCCGAGGCGTAGACCCGTTCAGCATCCTGCGGCTGGCGGTTGACCATCGCCCGCATCAGCGCGTCGGCCTCCTGGCGTTCACCGGCGCTAACCAGATCGCGCGCCAGACGGTAGGTTATCCACACGCTGTCCGGATCCAGCGCCAGGCGCCGACGCTGGACTTCCGCCGCCTGCGCCCAGTTGCCCTGACTTTCCAGGGCCTGCGCCTGTTTCTCCAGCCGGTCGTTGGTCAGACTGCGCTCAATATCATCGATGCTCCGCCGCTGAGCGGGAGGGAGGCCGGCGATCCAGGCGCTGGCTTTCTCCGGCGATTCGGCGCGATAGAGGTTGGCCAGACCGCGCACCGCCAAATTATTACCGCGATCCAGGCGCAACGCCTGCTGGTAATAGCGCTCCGCCGCTGCCGACTCTTTGCGCGCCGCCGCGACGTCCCCCAATCCCAGCACGGCATAGCTGTCGGTGCGATCGACCCGCTGCGCCTGGGCATAATAGTGCTGCGCCTGCGAAAGCTGGCCGGCCTTCAGGGCGTTATCCCCCTGCTTGATCAGTAGCCAGTAACGGTTGGTTTGTAGCAGGCTGTCCCATTTGCCGCGGTTCGGGCTGTCGGGGTCCATGGCAATCGCTTTATTGAGCTGCGCCACTGCCCGCGCGCGATCGCCGCGCTGGGAATAGGCCTGGCCGAGGGCGCCCACCGCATCGCTGTCGCGGCTGTCGGCCTGAACGGCTTTCTGCAGATCCGCGACCGCCTGCGAGGCATTCCCGGACTTGACCGCCGCCAGCCCTTCCGAGCGGGCGCGGAAGGTCGGATCCTGCAGCTGCGCCTGCTGCTGGTCGAGCAGAACGCGGGCGTTCGCCGCCACCGAGCCGGTGGGAAACTGCAGGAGAAATTGCTGCAACGCCTGCACGCTGGCCTTGCTCACCGGCATGCTTTTCACTTCACTGAACCACATGTCGGCGGCGATGCCGCGTCCTGAGGCCGAGCGGGCCATCTCCGCCAGATAGGCAAACCCTTCCTGCGGTTTGTTATCGGCAAACATCTGCTTCGCCAGCGAAGTTAGCAGGCTGACGTTGCCCGGCGCGCTGGCGTTCAGTTTTTTCAACTGGCTGACGCCTTCGCTATGGCGAGCGGGCAGGCGCGCCACCAGCGTCCAGTATTCAATGGCGACGTCAACGTCATCCGGCACCCCGCCGTACAGTTGTTCATAGGCGGCGATGGCTTCATCGACCTTCCCGGCCACGCCCAGCAGTCGCGCCTGCTGCAGCGCCTGCCGGCCCTCGCCGGTGTTGCTTTTCATCTCATTGCGCGACGCCTTCAGCTCCGGGGAGTCCGGCGCCAGCTTCGTCAATCGTTCCAGCTCTTTTTGCGCCCCGGCGGCATCCCCCTGACGCAGCAGGTAGCGCATCCGCGCGGCAATCAGATCCGGGTTGTTGGGATCAATCAGCTCCAGGCGGTACAGCGACTGGCGCACCAGGTCTTCACGATTACTGGCCTCGCCAAGGCGGACCTGCTCCAGCAGATGCTCCTGGGCAGGCGTCGTCGCCGCCTGCGCTAACGGCAGCAGCGCCACGCCGAGGGACAGCGTGAGTAAACTTAGTGAGAGCTTGCGCATTCCTGGTTCCAGTCAGGTTGTAATTCGCCACCCGCAGTGAAACGAAAACGGTGTTGATCCCAACCCTGGCCGAACAGCGTCAGAACTGCGCTGTAGTAGGCATCCGCGCCGGGATAGTTATCGGCGACGCGCTGGCGTTGCACCGACCGGGCCTCGTCGTCCTGTAAAAACGGTAGCATCACCGCGGAGAAGCCCACGGGCCCCTGGCCGCTGGTTTTGCCGGTGGCGATATTCACTTTCTCCGGCGGTACCCCCTGCTCCGTGGTCTGCGCCGCCATCGGCGCGAAGCGTTGCAGCAGTCGCGCTTTCTGCTTATCGCCATCATGGAGCATGCCCACCCACAGGTAGACGCGAATCGCGTCATAGCTACCGATCAGCGGTTTCTCGGTTTTCAGCTGCCAGCCTTTCCCTTTCTCATAACGCACCCAGTCCGGCGTAAAGCCTTTCGGCGCGGTTTCCAGCAGCAGGCGCAGGTTACTGTCGCGCAGGGCAGGCCACGGCGCGCCAAAACGCACAAAGTAGGTGGCCAGCTGCGGCGGAAGATAGCTGGGGTTAAACCGCCAGCCGCTGTCATCGGCAAAACCGACTTTTCCCGGCAGCAGCATCGTGCCAAGACCGGGCACCGCCACCGTCTCTTCCTCGACAATCCGCGCCAGCAGTGCTTTGCCGGTCTCGGTGTACTGCGGCTGCTGCCACAGGCGGCCCGCCTCCAGCAGCGCCCAGGCTATCCACAGATCCGAGTCGGAGGCCGAGTTGCTGTCCAGCAACGTCCACTGCTCATCGTCCTTTTTGCCCCACAGCCAGCCCGGCAGATGTTGCCGCAGGTCGCCTTCCGCCAGGTTGTTCTGCGTCCAGGTCAGTAGTTTGTCGAACCCTGCGCGATCGTTGGCGGCCAGGGCGAAAAACAGGCCATAGCTCTGTCCTTCCGAGGTGGAGATTTTGCGCGCATCGCTGGGGTCAATCACCCGTCCCTCAGGGCTGACGTACGCTTTTTTAAACTGCTCCCAGGCGGGCCACTGGCAGGCGGCGCTCACCGGGCCCGCCGCCAGCAGCAGCG
>NZ_PJDK01000029.1:0-65329 GCF_002837615.1 Klebsiella sp. X1-16S-Nf21 | reverse complement strand
GACCGTAGGTGTGCAGCGCGCAGAAGATACCGACCTCCACGCCCTGTTTACGGGCCCACCGGAGCATGGCGCGGGTGGCAGCGCGGAACAGGGCGTTGAGGAGTGGCCAGTTGTTGTTGAAGAAGGGCCACAGCAGGTGGGGCATCGTGAAGGTGATGTGCTGCCAGTCGCAGTCGGGAAGGATATGACTCTGCTGCGACACCCACTGCTCCGTAGCTTTGAAGCCGCAGGCGCTGCAGGCTTTTGACTTACAGCTCTGGCAGAAGAAGCGGGAATGGGTGCAGTTGGCCGATGCGCAGCAGTAACGACGCACGCCCATGATGGCGGTACCGCAGGCGAGCATGCGCTCAACGCAGAGGCGGGTCCAGGGAGTGACGCTGTCGCCGAATTTTTCGAGGAACGTATTCCAGCCGTCATCGACGGTGAAAAGCAACTTTGCGGGACGTGGAATATACATGCCGCAGAGTATAAAACGGGGCTCATGGCATGCAAACCCTCGGAATCGCGAAGCGATGACGCTCGCCCTGTAAGGGCGCTACTGTTCAGACCAGTAGCTGTCAGTCCGTTGTTAACTTTGATTCTCATGAACCGCAAAAAATTCATCCGGAGTCGTGAGGCGACCTGTCGTAGCTGGACGTCGCCGTCTTTCCTTATAAAGAACGGGAGGAGACTGTTGCTATTACGGAAAACTGGCTGTAGCCACTGAAATGATGTGTCCCTGAAATAATTTTCTTTTCCTGTCGATAAAAAAGCGTTATCTGTGATATGAATCAGACGTCAATAACCTGACAGTCATCAGGGGTGAGGGAAAGGAAATCATGCACTTTTGTATAAAAGCATTAACCGCAGGTATTTTTACTTTTGCCAGCTTCAGCAGCGGAGCTTCAGCGGTTCAGGCTTCAGACGTAACGCCACAGATGGCCTACGAAGATATATCCCGCTCCTTAACTGAACTGGAGCCCGTGACTTTCCAGGCAAAAGCTGAAAAACATAAACTGTTGGTTTTTATTGAAAATCAGTGTGTTTATTGCAGCTATGTTGTAAAAAATGTCAAAAAGTACACGGATGCAGGACTCACTATGTCATTTGTGACTATGGTACCGTCATCCATCAAAGACTCTGTCATAGAAGATATGGGGAGAGTATGGTGTGCATCCGATCGCCAGAAAAGTCTTCAGAATGCGATGGCCGGTTTTTTGCCAGGCAACGACAGTTCAGAAAAATGTAAAAATCTGGTGATTAAACAGTCTGAACTCGCTGACCGGCTGGGAGTTACCGCCACACCTGCGATGGTTGTGCTGGAGCCGTCTGTCCATACATTTCTTGGTAGTGTTTCTCCGGAAAAAATTCTCGCTGAACTCCGGTAAAGGGTCTGGCAGGGATTGCTGAAAGTCGTCGTCAATGGTGGAAGATTTACCGTTAAACGCGGGCTGGCAAGTCTGGTCTTCTCATGTGTTCACGCGAAGGGTACGCAATTTTCGCTCATTTTGCCCTATCATCATCGGGATGTTTCAGCCGTTTACCAGGCCGTTAATGATATCTATTATGGGGTTAATTTAAAGACAGGGACGCTTCATGGCTTCTATCAGATCACTCACTCTCATTCTGCCGTTACTTCTGGCCGCCTGCTCCGGTACACAGACCAGCGTCGAGCGTAACGCCAGCCGTGCCGTATCCGCTATTAACCGGATTCATTTCGATCCGAATACCCGCATGTTAAGGGCAGACAGTATTAATTCCCTGAAACCCATGATGCAGGAACTCTACGACCAGGGTAAAAAAGACAGGTCCGATGGACTGACTCCTGACCAGGCCCGGCAGCGAGTGGAAAGCTTCAGCCATCCTGAGGTCTTATCCGGTGGGCAAAAATCAAGATTCCTCAGCCAGGAGTATGATGCGGATAATCCCGAAAAGCAGCGTCAGATCCTTCTGGACGCCGGGATATCTTCATACTGGGACGGCTACAACGGACGTCCTTAATGGTTCTGTCGCATTAAGGGATCGTGGGGTAACATGCTATTTTTTTACGATGTTACCTGATCATGCCTTTGATCCGAAATGCCTTCAGGCGGCTGCATTATCCCGTCGATATTATTGCCCAGTGTGTTCGCTGGTACCTGGCTTATGCCCTGAGCCTGCGTAATCTGGAGGAAATGATGACTGAGCGCGGTATTGTCGTTGATCATTCCACTCTCCATCGCTGGGTTATCCGCCTGGTGCCGTTGCTGGATGAGGTCTTTCGCCGACATAAGCGCACAGTCGGTCGGCGATGGCGTATGGATGAAACCTACATCAGAATCAAAGGTCAGTGGAAGTATCTGTACCGCGCAGTGGATACCGACGGCCAGAGCATCGACTTTTTG
This sequence comes from Klebsiella sp. X1-16S-Nf21, assembly GCF_002837615.1. NCBI lineage: Bacteria > Pseudomonadati > Pseudomonadota > Gammaproteobacteria > Enterobacterales > Enterobacteriaceae > Klebsiella > Klebsiella sp. X1-16S-Nf21. The sequence continues at coordinate 62,966 of NZ_PJDK01000029.1, read as the reverse complement.
CTTACCGCCAGACGGGATGCGGCAGCAGCGCTGCGCTTCTTCCGCAAAGCTATCCGTAACCACGGCGAGCCTGAAGTGGTGACGATAGATAAAAGCGGCGCGAATACTGCTGCTCTGGCCACGCTCAATGCCGACAACCCTGAGAAAGAAGCCATTACCATCAGGCAAAGCAAGTATCTGAATAACCTGATTGAGCAGGACCACCGCAATATCAAACGCAGGATACGTCAGATGCTGGGATTCAAATCATTTCGCCGTGCACAGACCCTGCTGGCAGGTATTGAGTTAATCCACATGATACGCAAAGGGCAGTATCAGCATCTGCAAGGTGATGGATTGTCACCGGCAGAACAATTTTATCTGTTGGCTGCCTGAAAAACAGTCAGTGCAACTTCTGCCGCCCCTTTGCCATTAATGCGACAGAACCCTCCGGCATACGTAAATCCTATACCGGAGCTAAGGAGGGATTACTCCTGAAGGTGCAGCTCCTTCAGATTCGTTTCAAAGTAATCAACATAAATTCGCTCATTTTTAGGCTTCATTATCAGCTGAATACCGTTGGGAACGGGCGGACATGAGGCCCGGTAAGCGAACATCTCATCCTGGATATTCCGGAGCGTATAACCCAGTTTCTCTTCTTCAGCTCGTCCGGAAACCCGGATGCCGGATAATTCCTTCTCAATGTATTTTTTCAGCTTCTCGCTTCTTTTCATACTGCTGCGATTATCCAGAAACTGAAGCAAGAAATAGCGGATGACCGGCAATGTGAACACTACATAGAAAAGGATCTCATTCAGCCCAGATTTCATGGCGATGCCGTAAACAAGCATCGCGACAGGCGAGACAATGAATGCTGAAAGATAAAACACGTGCAGCACCTCCCTGAGCGATTTGTCCCAGCCGAGGTTTTTTCCGTGGCACAGGAGCGCCATGACGGCCTGCGGCGCGTCATACACCTTACTGACATACCATCCCTCTTCACCAAATCGCTTTCGTGCTTTTTCCGGATTGTTTCTGAAATATTCAGCTGCCCGGATGATTTCATCCCGTGAGATCTCCTCCACCTTCAGTTCATTGCGCCGGATGCCAAGTACCCGGCAGTCGTACATTTCCTGGATTGAGGCTGCCTTCCTGCGCAGTGCCGATATGTATCCACTGATGGCAATGTTAAAGGTAAGCACCAGAAGTCCATACAATCCCAACAGTGAAGACAACAGCACTGAATCGACAAATCCCCGGCTTCGGTTGTATACGGTAACCAGCGAAAGCAGGAGAGGCACGATGATGCTGAAGAGAAAATTGAGCTTGTTCCAGTTTTTTACCCTGTCGTACACACGGGCCTGCGCATACAGTAAATCCAGGTTTTCTCTGGTCGACTGGTTCGTGTAAATGGCATTCATGGTTCACCCGTAAACAGGAAAGGATGGCCCGAACACGTCGCGCCATTTATTGATAGATTTTTCATACTCTTTATTATTTTCAAACTGTCTCGCCTCCGATGCCTTCTGCGCATCGAGATAACATCTGTCCGATATCGCCTTACGAGCCTCGGCAGAAAGAGAGTTGATATCTCCCTGTATGCCTTTGGGATCGTTAACGGAGAACTGTACGAAAAGACCAAGATGGCGGAAAAGCGCTTCCAGCTCCATATCGACAAACGATAAGCAGGAGGTCCTGCCGGCGTAATAGTCCAGAATTAGCGTCTCCAGCAGGTAGGAGCTCATGGACGGCATTGTCGAACGCCGCTGCCAGTATTTGACAGCCCGGATAACGTTGAGAACATTACCGTTATTCTTAACGTTGATAGCCTTGACTCTGTCTCTGTCAATTCGGGGATCAGTAAATTTCCAGTGTCCGTTCCCGTCTGGGATCAGATAATACGTTTTACCATAGGCATCTTCACTGGTAATAAAGCAGGGCACGATATCGAAATTCCAGTCCTTACTGACCAGCTTAAGCGTGACGGCTTCCTGGTTACGCCTGATATCAGCCTGGGCATACTAGGCAATATCCTGCAGACGGCTTTTAAAGGCATTCAGAATTCTGACGGAGCAGACGGTGTCTGCCCCGGAATGTCGGTAACGATGCAGACGTGAACCCTCTCCGGAGGAGGTTACAGTTACCCGGTCACTCAGGATGGTATAGGTGGCACCTTGCCCGGTTAAGCCAAACATCAGATCGATATCATCAAGCGGACGAATTTTGGTTCTTCTTGCGAACGAACCGAAAGCAATGTGGATCCCGGGATAACTCACCGGAAAAACCTCATCATTTTCAAAATCATTAATCTTACTGATTAGCCAGTCGCGACTTGCACGCGCGTCATCGGTGTCTGCCTTTTCGAGATTCACGGTATCTTTCATAAATTCGTTAAAGGCAGCTATTACTGTGGTCGCCATGTTCAGTCCTTTAATTTTTTCATGCAAAACGCGCAGGGCTCTGTCGTAAACCTGAACACTTCAGTACCCCGGAAGAGTCGGTACATTTTATTCTTATTACCGTAAGTTAAAAACCGCCTCGCTCTATACAAGCACATATAATTTACATGGGAAATAAGAGTCTCACTCTTTTATTGATAATTATGCAAATGTTTAAATTATTAATGTCAATTATGCATTAATGCTATTATGTTTAAAATCCATAATTAATGTTGCATTATCAGCACAAATCCTTCTTCATTCCAACTGAGATCCGAAAAAAGTAAGAGCCGGAACTGGGGTAATGCAGGGTTTTGAAATAGTCATCTTCCGTGTTACCGACATTCGAGTGATAACTCCATTAAATGAAAAATGCGCCACTAACATATGGCTATTACGGTGAGCATTCCAGATCCAGAGAAAATACACGGTCTGCCGATGAAATGGTCGTTTCACGGTGAGCAATAATAATCCTGGTGATGTTCATTGCTTTTATGGACTGATTTACCTGGCTTTCACTTTTTTTATCAAGGTGGCTGGTAGCTTCATCCATAAACAAAATCCCTGGCCTGCGGTATAAAGCTCTGGCGATATAAAGCCGCTGCTTTTGACCGCCGGATAAACCTTCGCCCAGTTCACCAATTAGTGTTTCATAACACATGGGTAGTTTCATAATATCATCATGTATATGACTGGCGGTGGCACATTCTATCATCCACTGTTCATCAATATCAGTTCGGAAACCAGTAATATTTTCTTTAATTGAACCTGAAAATAATTTGTCTTCCTGCATGATGCAGGCGATGCGTTCGGAGTAATGATCGAAACCGAGTTGTTTAATATCTACTCCATTTATTCTGACGCAGCCTTTAGTGGGTTCAAATAACCCACACAGCACTTTCATCAGCGTGCTCTTACCTGCACCAGATACACCGGTAATAGCTATGCTCTCTCCCGCGTGAATGTTCAGATTTAGTTTTCTGAAGATATCATCAGCGTGGTTATCATAGCGGTATGCTAAATCATGGGTTTCCAGTGTTAATGCACCTTGCGGCAAAATCAGAGGACTCGTTGCCCTTGAAGACGCAGTCTCCTGCAGGGCAATATCTGCGATACGTTCATTGTGTAAGCTGATGATTTTTGTTTGAATGATAAAGTTGATCAGAGTGTTAATACGGTCATAGTACTGACTTCTGAAGGTATTAAACGCGATAAACATACCGATAGTTAAGTGGTTATCAACCATCAACCTGCCACTTATCCAGAGAATAACAGTTTGATCGCAAGCGGCGATAAACGAGACCACACCACCAAAGAAAAGATCCATTCGTGTCAGACGAATGCCGGTATTGATCTTATCCGAAAATAGGTTAAACCAGTTATCTATTCTCAGGTCAGTCATACCCTGGATCTTGATTGTCGCAATGCCGTACAGGGTTTCCATAAAATAGGAGTCAAGACGTGCCTCTTTGATTAATTCTTCTTCAGAAAGCTGACGATAATATCGGTAGGTAGTAAATCGGATAAATGTATACAGGGCTGTAAAAGAAACCACAATCAGGCTGAGTTGCAGATTGTATAATAACATCATCACCAGTAATCCTGTAACCATAATTGTATCGATGATGCTGCCTGTTAGTCCTGTAGTAAAGGTGGCGCGGATAATGTCGAGGGAGTGAAAACGAGAATTAATATCACCTAGTTTGCGTCTTTCGAAATAGGTTATAGGAAGTTTAATCAGGTGAGAAAAGAGACTGAAACTCCATTGGACATTGATGGATGTTTCTAATATCAACGTGCTCCATGAGCGTATAATACTGACAGTTAGGCGTAACAGAATAAGAATAAACAGACCAAGACAGATGACATTCAGTAAACCGTAATCCCCGGAGGCAATGACATTATCAGTGACTAATTGTGTTCCCACGGGCAGTAAGAGACTGATAAACTCAATGACTAGCGATAAGAAAAATATTTTTCCCAAAGAAGATGCAAGACCATTAATATTTTTCAATAAGGCTGAGGTTTTTAACTCATTCTTACTTGTTTCACCTGTAAAGCTGACTCCTGGCCATATTTCAAGCATTACACCGGTGAAGTGTCTGGACATCTCCGGCATGCTAACCACCCGTTTTCCGAGTGCAGGGTCGTGGATCACAACGTTGTTCTTATCAGCTTTTATCAAAACGACGAAATGATTAAAATCCCAGTGCAGGATACAGGGCTTGCGAATGTCGTGCAGGTCCTGAAGATCCACGGACAAAGCGCGCGAGGACATGCCAAGTTCACTTGCAATCGCCTTCAAAGACTTCAGGTTAACTCCACGTGCCGATAAATTAAATTGCTGCCTGAGTTGTAGTAAATCAACCTGCTTACCATAAAAACTACATACCATAGATAAACAGGCTAGTCCGCACTCGGATGCCTCGGTTTGAAAGACCACGGGGACGCGTTTAAATAACGTCAGATCAAGTTTATGCATCAGCATTTCTGGTCGGTATTTGCTATTCATTATCCGCATCCGTTACGCTCATTTTCATTTCATAAAATGGAGATAATATCCATTCATAGACACTTTTTTCTTCCAGAAAAAGTGTTATTCGCGCTTTCATGCCAGCTCCGAGATCAAGTGATTTGCCATAAACCTGCACAGACTGTTGGTCTGGTTTTATAATGATCTTGTACCAAGATTTTTTGTCGTCATAGAATTCGTTCGCGATAGTCAGCTTCGACTGCAATTCCGCTTTCGGAACAGGTAGCCTTGATATTTCCGCGATTTTAGCTCTGAACAGACCAAATTTCTGATAAGGGAAAGCATCATAACTGACATGAACTCTTTGGCCAACTGCCAGATAAGGTAACTCCTGATCTGAAACCCAGGTTTCGATATAAAAAGGAGAATTTGTACGTTGTTGAATACGCACCAATATATCTCCTGAAATTAGCATTTTTCCTCGTTCAGTATTTATGGAATCGACAGAACCATCGGTTGTTGCTTCTATAACATAGTTTCCCTCAGCTTCAGTATTCAGCTTTTCTTTTTCCAGCTCATATTTTTGTTGCTCAAGCTGATAAATTTGATGGTCATAGTCGGATGATTGTGACTGGAACTGGTGGTTAAGAATATCGATCTGGATCTGATCCTGGTTTTTTCTGGCGACCAGGTCGGAGATATTACTCTGTTGTTGATAAAGAAGGGCATTTTGGCTGCTCATTTGATCTTTAGTAACCAGTCCCTTTTTTTGATAGGAGCGGTAATCCGAAACGTTTTTTGCTATCTGGTTCAGTTCCATCTGCGCCTGAGCAAGAAGTCCGGAAGAGGTATTAAAACTGGACTGATAATGTTGTTTCTGCACCGTAAGTGAATTAAGCATGTTTTGTTTTGTCGACTTTAAATCAAGCATCATTGTACTAATGCTTTTAATTTGCAGGTCAATATCCTTTTTCTTGTTCTCATCCACGAAACCTGACTGAGTGGATATACCCGAATGGATGAGAAATAGTTTGTCACCTTTTTTTACGTGGTCTCCTTCAGAGATATATTTCTGCACAACCGTTCCCTGTGTAGGTGCATAAATATTAATCGGGCCGGGAAAGGTGGTAATCTCACCATGAACAACAACTCGCCGGGTATATGTTCCTTTTGCAAGGAAAACAGTAACCGCGCTAATAAAAAAGATGCTGAGAAAAATAATATACACAAATGGAATACCAGGAAGAAGAATAGCTTTACCTTCCCATCGTTTCTTTTGATATTCAATGGCTTCCTTGCGAAACAAATCTGGCCTCCTTTGGGTAAAGACATAGCCGCTACAGATAAGCGGCTATTAGCTATATGGCTCTATATTGTCATGTTAATTATTAGTGTCTCCCATGGTCGGTGTTGTGGCCCCCACCATGGTTAGAACCGCTATTACCTTTCGAACCACCACCACTTTTGCCACCGACGTTGACCGAACAACCGCCGCTGAAAGAGGTACTTTCAGAGTGGGAACCATCTTTGTTGGTTGTGCTGGTATGAGAATAGCTACCATTACAACCTGCGCTGCCCCCGCCAAACATCCCACCGATAGCATTACCGATAGAACCCCACATACCCGCGCCACTTACATGGCTTAATTCATTTTCATTCAGTTCACGCATAATTATTTTTCCTTGCAATAGTGAGCAAAAGGTATACCCATAATATCCATAGACTTTTTCCATATCATTTCACCATCCGTGTATGAAATGTTTTTTACGCCAAATTGCGCAAAATCCTTCTCGTTGTACGTAGACAGGCCTGTGTCTGGATCGCCAATATTTTCTTTTTGCCCACAAAGTGGCATCATCCATGACACATTTATTTTGTTATAGAATAATTTATCGGTTTTTCTTATTTCGGAGAAAATTTTATCTGTTATAGCCGGATCCGACGTTCTTGCCCCATCAACCGTAGTAATTAACTTACTGTCATCTGAATTGGGCGAGCCATGAAAACCAATGATTGAACCATAATTAATAATTTTATTTCTTGCTGCAGGGAAAAGATAGTTAGCACAGGAAGAAAGACAAAGTCGTCTCACTTCAATGCTAATTCCCCTATCATAAATAATACGACCGATATTAATTGCTGTTTCAATATCGCCACCACCACTGTTAATTGATATCGTACGGACAGGAATCAGGCTATTTGCTATTATTTCTGATAGTACTTTGTCATCGTTTTTAGAAATATTCCCATCCACATACAACGTATCAAATACAAGATGAGTGGACAATTTTTCGTTAAGCCCTTGCTTCACAATAATCTGATTCGATAGTTGATATAAAATATCTCTGCTGGCTTTTTTGAAGTGGTATGTATGGTAGGAATAAATAGCAATAGCACCGATTGTCACTATTAATAATGTCCATAATATGTACTTCATTATAATCTTCACGAAAAATGCCTTTTAGTGTAAAGTCATGTAAATTTATCAGCAATAAAGAGAATATAAATGCAATTTTTGTATCAAAATGTAAATCAGTGCTGTTTAATGTAAATTAGACAAAACCAATGAGGATGTGCCTGTTAAACCAAAGAGAGGAGATCGATAGAGCGCTTATTATTTCTTTTCTTTGTTTCATCCTTACATATTGAGGTGAACCGTTTTTGTTTAAGAAAACGGACTTTTGCTCAATTGCCGGAGAAGTTGATTCATAATCCTGGTAATTCCCTGCCAAAGCAGTTCTGAATAACCCACCGAGGTTCATACTATAAATGCAGATCCCGTCACCTCCTGACCGGACAATCACGTGTAGTTAACTGAATCTGGCCAGTAAGAAAGAACTGGGCTGATATGCTGTATTGATGCTAAAAATACAATTATAATTCATTATTTTTTCTTGATTAGCATTAATTCATTTTTATCATCAATGATGATTATTATTCAGCATAAACTCCTTACTACTTCACCAGAGATCCGAAAAAAGGTATTTTCGGAAGGCCATCTTTCCGATTTACACCAGATATCCCGGCAGAGATGTGTGCCAGCGTACATCACGCTTTTTCAGCGGATTTACAGTCTGAGTACGAAGAGGAAGCCTACAACCTGAGAATATATGACGAAATATTTCTGAATTACCAAGAGAATGCTTCTATCGTGGGATGGCCTCAGGCATCACATGAAAAAGAAACAATGGAGGTAGGATCAAGCTTGTTTTAATCTGATTTTCATAACCATACCCCGGTCTCAGATGACTACAAAGTACCTGACTTCCCCCCCGGGAATGGCAGCAGGCTTACATGCGACAGCAGATCGACTGTGTTGTTATCAGTGACCATATTGTAAGCGCACCCGTTTTAGTTCCACGCACTTTTTGAGAATTCCGGGGTTTCAGCCATCAGCCGGTATTCTTCCGGCGTCAGGTTATTCAGGGATTCGTGGGGGCGCTCGCCGTTATATTCAGCCAGCCAGCGCTCTGTAATTTCCCGTGCTTCATTCAGTATTCTGAACAGATAAAAATCCAGTATTTCTGTTCTGTATGTCCGGTTGAACCGTTCGATAAAGGCATTCTGCGTTGGCTTGCCGGGCCTGATAAACTCCAGCATCACACCATGCTCTTCTGCCCATTGTGCCAGCGTCAGCGAGACCAGTTCCGGACCGTTATCCATCCGCATCTTTAGCGGATATCCGCGGTTTGCCACGATCCTGTCCAGCACTCTCACGACCCGCTGCGCCGGGATATTCAGGTCAATTTCGATCGCCAGTGCTTCGCGGTTAAAATGATCCACCACGTTGAAGGTCCGGAAGCGTCTGCCGCACACCAGCGCATCGTGCATAAAATCGATGGACCAGTTCTGGTTCATCGCCTCTGGCGTCACCAGCGGAACCGGATTGCGCACTGGCAGGCGCTGTTTTCCCTTACGGCGAAAATTCAGTTTCAGCAGGCAGTAAATCCGGTGAACGCGCTTATGGTTCCAGCTTTTGCCCTGCCTGCGCAGCACCTGAAAAAGCTTTTTAAATCCGTATCGCGGATAGCGTTCAGCCGCCACGGTCAGCGCCATAATGACTGGCTCATCACGTTGCGTATCCGGCTGATAACGAAATACCGTCCTGCTCAGCGACAATATCCTGCATGCCTGACATAAGCTCATGGCAAACTGCGCGGTCAGATAGCTGACCAGCTCACGCTTTATCGCTGGTTTTATAGCTTTTTTCTAACGTCTTTCAATGCGCGGCACTCGAGGCTCAGGTCCGCAAACATCAGTTTCAACCGGCGGTTTTCATCTTCGAGGTCCTTCATCTTTTTGATATCAGAGGCTTCCATACCGCCGAACTTCGCTTTCCAGTTGTAGTACGAGGCCTCAGAAATCCCGGCTTCGCGGCACACATCTTTGACGGTGCGTCCGGCTTCGACGGACTTCAGAACGGCGATGATCTGGTGTTCGGTGAATCGGGCTTTGCGCATGGCGATCTCCTCCAGGAACATAATCAGTATGCAGGAAGATCTCTAAATGTGAATGGTCCGCTTTACCGGGATGCTTACATAACGTTTCAAAATCCGGACTTTACCTGTCTTTCTGTCTTCCTGGTCAACATAAACGCTGGTTAGAGGAGTGGCGAAACGATATCCATGTACAAGGACTTACAACGAATGATATTTACCTGCTGATTAACGACTGGTGGTCATCATTCTGGATCACTTCATACAGAAAGGACTATATCTGGTGTTACACACTGGCTGAATTGCTGGACGAGATTGATTATGTTCTTAGCTCTATTACAATTATGGAGTTTAACGTCTGTTTTTCGGCACTACCATTATCCCTTATATATAAAGCTGGATAGAATACAAAGCTTCAATCAGAAAAACTAAATTTTGTAAGCCCAGTATTTCTTGCCAGCGTTGCAAGCTCTACTTCGGCGCGGTTTTTCCAGCTCTTACGGTGTATCACCTCCGCTTTATAAAGACCGTTGATGCTCTCTGCCATTGCGTTGTCGTATGAGTCGCCTGTGCTGCCTGTTGATGCCAGCAGTTCTGCGTCCTTAAGCCGCTGTCTTGGTAGCGTGCTGCATGTTCGGCATTTGGAGGATATTACCCAGGTAACGGCAAACCTGAAGCCACCTGCTCCATCACCCATGACTCTAAGCGCTCTTGCTCGACAGCGAGTGCGGTTACCTCTTCCACCATGCCGCATGGAATCAGTACAGCTCCGTCTTCATCCATAACAATCATATCACCGGGAAAAACTGCAACCCCGCCGCAAGCAATCGGCTCCTGAGAACTTACATATGTGAGTCCGCCCGATGGCGCCGGCGCTGCAACTCCATTGCACCAAACTGGGAGCTCTGTAGCTCTAACGCCAGCGACGTCTCGAATCACACCATCAGTTAACAAACCTGCAATTACGCGTTTACGCATACGCGCACAGAGAATGTCACCGAGAATGCCTACATCCGACACCCCCATCGCGTCTACAACCGCAATGCACCCATCAGGCATCTCCTCGATGGCAGTACGTGTCGACTGAGCTGGGTTCCAATTGCGCGGGTCAGCAAGGTCTTCTCGACCAGGAATAAATCGCATTGTAAAAGCACGCCCAACAACTCGCTGCTGGCCGACGTCGAGGGGGCGTGCACGGCACACCCAGACATTACGGAGACCTTTTTTAAAGAGCACTGACGTGAGTGATGCGGTCGTAACCGCTGATAGAGCTGCTACCAGCTTTCCATCATCGTCAAAAGACTGGTTCATATCGCTCCTCCGCCAAGAACTAGATACTGGCGATAAGGCCGCCATCGACACGGATTACGCTACCGGTAATGTAGCTGGCACGGCTACTGGCTAAGAATGCTACAGTATCACCGTATTCACTTGGCTCCCCGTATCGGCCAACCGGGATGGCGCCAACACTCTCATCTGCCACCGCCTCAACACTGCGCCCTTCACGCTGAGCTTTCTGTTCGTCCAAGAAAGTAATTCGAGGGGTGGCGATACGACCTGGCAGTACAATGTTGGCAGTGATCCCATACTGGCCAACCTCACGCGCCAGAGTTTTAGACCACCCTACGAGGGACGTCCGCAAAGCGTTAGACAAACCAAGGTTCGGAATAGGCGCTACTACGCCCGAGGACGTGGAAGTAATAATCCGTCCCCAACCCCGCTCCCGCATGCCTGGAAGCACTCGGTCGGTCAGCGAGATTACCGACATTACCATCGATTCAAAGCTCTGCCGCCACAGTTCCGGACTTTGCCCACTAACTGTGCTCGGCTTTGGTCCACCAGTGTTGTTGACCAAGATGTCGACCGGTCCAAACGTTTCTTCGATTTTTGCGACATTGGGATCGATCTGGCTCAAGTCACCCAAATCCCACGCTAACGACAAAGCCTGGCCACCGGCATCGCGAATCGACTTCGCTGTTTTTTCTGCAGACTCAAGGTTGATGTCTCCCAGTGCGACTTTAACGCCTTCGGCAGCGAGTGCGCGCGCAATTGCACCTCCCAGCCCCCCACCAGCACCGAGAACCAATGCAACCTTTGAACTGACACCTAAATCCATTATATTAATCTCCGACGTATAAGTAAGTTAACAACACTCTTTATGAGAGCTTTTCACAAGCGACTTTGATCCTAGCACACGCAGCTTCTAGCTTTTGGTCCGACACGGCGAAAGAAATACGGAAATAAGATGAAAGACCGAAGGCGCTACCGGGCACCGTTACAACTCCAGCATCTTCGATAAGCCACATCACAAAATCCGTATCGCTTTCAATGAGTTTCCCATCCGGGCGCGTCATACCAATAAAGCCTGCGCACGAAGGGAAAAGATAGAAGGCACCATTTGGCTTACGGCAAGAGAGCCCCGGAATTTGATTCAACTGCTCGACACAGTAATCGCGCCGATCCTGAAAAACCTGATTACGCTCTTGAAGAAAGTCTAGCGAGCCACTCAAAGCTGCCACCGCTGCTGCTTGACTGACAGAGCACGGGTTAGAGGTACTCTGGGACTGCAGCACTGACATTGCCTTGATGATGTCTTCAGGGCCACCAGCATAACCGATTCGCCATCCTGTCATTGAATAGGCTTTCGATACGCCATTACAGGTAAGCACTCGGTCTTTCAATCGCGGCTCAACCGCAGCCATTGTGGAAAACTGCCAGTCGTCGAATCTGAGATGCTCATACATATCATCAGTCAACACTAAGACATCTGGATAATCCAACAAAACACTGGCAAGACTCTTTAGTTGCTCTGCCGAATACCCTGCACCAGTAGGATTACTTGGGGAATTCAGCAGTAGCATCTTAGTGCGAGAAGTAATGGAGGCACGCAGGTTGTCTGCAGTCAGCAGAAAATTATCAGACTCAGGGCATGCTACAATTACTGGAGAACCACCTGCGAGGCGCACCATATCTGGATACGAAACCCAGTACGGTGCTGGAATGATCACTTCATCGCCAGCTTCAAGCGTGGCGAGCAAGGCATTATAGATTACCTGCTTACCGCCCGTGCCCACACTAATTTCCGCAGGCAAATACGAAAGGCCATTTTCGCGCTTAAATTTGTCAATGATCGCCTGCTTCAATGCAGGCGTGCCATCAACATTAGTATAACGAGTTTGGCCGGACTCGATTGCTGCAATACCTGCCGCACAGACATGCGCCGGCGTGTCAAAATCCGGTTCACCCTGGGATAGAGCGATAATATCACGCCCCTGAGCGGCAAGATCGCTAGCCAAGCGTCCCATAGCAATAGTAGGAGACGGTTGAATCGCTGAGAGACGAGAAGATACCCTCGGCCTTGCGAGTTGGCTTCTGCTGGAAATCATAATTATTTTTACCTAAGTAATATCCAACATGAAAATTTACTAGCCGAGTCTGACAGGAGCTACGCATTCGCATGCTTTTATCAACGCCTCGACATCGGCAACAGTGTTGTAATGCGCAAGGGAAACACGCACGGCTCCTCCGTGCTCGTGAACTCGTAGCGCCTCACAGAGTCTACTAGCATGAAAATCACCGCAGCGGATTCCAATCTTTGACGCATCAACAGCTCGGCAGAAGTCCGCACTATTGATGCCTTCCAACTTGAAACTGATTATTGGCAAGCGTTTTTCATCATTCAGGAGCGCCTTGCCAATCACAAAGCAATCCGAACGTGAACTCAAGTATCTCAATAGAAGATCGCAAAGCTCAGATTCATGCCTTGCCATGATGGCAAAAGCAGCGCCTAAAGATTCCCGAACTGAAAAATAACTTCCCGAGCGTCGACCAAGCCCCACCAAATAATTTACAATCTCAGAGCTAGAGCTTGCAATCTCGTAATTCAGGTTACCTGGCTCCAATTTGGCAGGAAGATCTGATTTACCATAAAAATAATGATTTATCGAATCAAGTTCTAGAAGCAAATCACGACGACCATAGAGCACCGCACCATGAAGCCCAAAAACTTTGTACAAGCTAAAGACATAGAAATCGACATCAAACGCTTTTACATCAACTAATCGGTGAGGTGCAAACGCAACACCATCAACACAGACTTTTGCACCAACACTCTTCACGATTGAAACTATATCATCTAAAGGCATCACGGACCCCAGCACATTGGAAGCATGCGTAACGCACACCAATTTCGTGTACCGGTTAACCAAGGCCCTCAAATCATCTATATCCAGGGTCAAGCTCTCTTCACTGACACTCCAAAATCTAACCTTAACACCTCGCTTTTCCAGCGCAAGCCAAGGACCTATGTTGGATTCATGGTCCAAATTGGTGACAATGATTTCGTCCCCTGGTCTAAAACTGGTTTTCATCGCCTCTGCCAAGTTTCGCAATAGCACAGTCGATGAGCTGCCGAAAATAATTTCTTCAGGGTAATCGGCCCCCACCAGACTTTGAATGGAGGCTCGTCCTTGCGCCACCGCAGCAGTTGCTAATTGCGAAATCTCGTAAGTGCCACCAAGCTGGACGTTGTGATTGTAAAGGTAGTCCGTTAGCTTATCGACGACGCCTTTGAGTACCTGAGTTCCTCCAGCGTTGTCAAGGTATACCCATGGGGAGTCGAGGGCCGGAAAGTTTGATCGCACATACGGCATATCAATTGATAGAAGTTGGCTCACGTCAGGCCCTCGCATTGACTTCAGTGATCAAGAACAGCGCGCAAGAAGTTACGGGTTCGCTCTTCTTTCGGAGTGTCAAAAATTTCGTTGGGAGCTCCCATTTCTACAATTCGACCGCCATCCATAAATATGACTCTATCCGCTACCTGCCTGGCGAAGCCCATTTCATGAGTGACAATGATCATTGTGACCCCAGTCTGGGCAAGCGTGCGCATTACTTCCAACACTTCCCCCACCATCTCAGGGTCTAGCGCTGAAGTTGGCTCATCAAATAGCATTACCTTCGGCTCCATCGCCAAGGCTCGCGCAATTGCGACTCGCTGTTGTTGCCCCCCGGACAGTTGCTCAGGGTACTTTAACGCATGCGCATGCAACCCTACGCGCTCCAAAAGCGACAAAGCAGATTCTTCAGCCTTAACAGCTGACAAACCTCGCACCCGCATCGGTGCGATCATAATGTTCTTCAAGACACTTAGATGTGGAAATAAATTGAACCCTTGAAACACCATCCCTACTTCAGCGCGTACTTTAGAGAGATTTTTACCGGCTTTAACCTGGATTCCTTCTACTTGAATAGTACTTTCCGGAGAGAAGGCTTCTAGCTGATTGATGCAACGGATAAGCGTGGACTTACCAGACCCGGAAGGCCCGATGACGCAAATAACTTCGCCTTCACTCACCTCAAGATCGATACCATGCAAGACATGTACGTCACCGTAGGCTTTTCTAAGATTTTTTATTGAAATGATATTATTCACGCCCCCGCGCTCCAATTTTGTATCGCTTCTCCAAACGCGCCACGATGGTAACCATCGGCAGCAGTAATGCTATGTATATGACTGCAGCGCCAATCAGTGGAGTAGGATTAGCCATTAACGCCTGAGCCTGTGTCGCTTGTTTGAGAAGGTCAGGCATGGCCACGACCGAAGCAAGCGATGTATCTTTCATTACATTGATGCAGTTGTTGGTCAGTGCCGGAACAACAATTTTCACAGCTTGCGGCAAAATAATCTCGCCCATCATATGACGATATGACAGCCCCAATGCTGCAGAAGCTTCAAACTGCCCACGAGGAATTGCTTCGATGCCAGCACGGAAAATTTCCGCGGTATAAGCTGTAGAAACCAAAGTAAACGCTGTGATAGCAGACATGAAGGGAGATAGCCGTACACCCACGAATGGTAGCGCATAATAAATAACGATCATCAACACAAGCAGTGGAATCGACCGGAATATATCAATGTACATTCGCGCAAAAAATTTCGTCAGCGGATTACCGTATAGACGCATCAAAGCGACCAACAACCCCCCCACTAGGCCAGCAACAATCCCTACAACACCAAGCTTTAAGGTCGTCCACAAACCCGGCAGCAAAAGCGGCAGGGACTGATGAAGAACTGATACATTGAAGAAATTTGTTATGATGTCCATCATTAAGCACCGACTTCTTTGAGCAATCTGGAACGTTATTGAGCGCTAGACAACTGGCCAACCATCGGCATTGCTTCGACTTTAGATGTTGAACTACTTTCAGCAGGCAACGTGCCGAACCAGGTCTGGTGCAACTTAGCAATATAGCCTTCTTGCTTCAACACGGTGATGACGTCATTGACTTCCTTGGCTAAAGGCGCATCTTTGGCAAAC
The DNA here is from genome assembly GCF_002837615.1 of Klebsiella sp. X1-16S-Nf21. Taxonomy (NCBI): domain Bacteria; kingdom Pseudomonadati; phylum Pseudomonadota; class Gammaproteobacteria; order Enterobacterales; family Enterobacteriaceae; genus Klebsiella; species Klebsiella sp. X1-16S-Nf21. The sequence continues at coordinate 47,320 of NZ_PJDK01000029.1, read as the reverse complement.
ATCATGGAATACTTTTCGCCAGTAGGGATACGATCCACGACTTTAAACTGGGGCTTATCCTTTACATAGTATTGTAGCGCTGGAATGTCAGCGACATAGCCATCGATTCTACCAGCAGCAAGATCAAGCATAGCCAGCTGCAGACCTTCATAACGGCGGATGTCAGCAATTTTATACGTCGTTTGATTGGCCGTAGCCCAAACATCACCAGTTGTACCCGTATCAACACCTACAGCCTTGCCATTCAAATCATTTACAGTCTTAATTTGACTGGTAGCCAAGACGGACAATGACTGATCGCTATCAAAGTATGGCTGTGCGAAGCTCACTGAAGCGAGCCTTTTCTCAGTAATGGTAATGCCTGAAATAGCAATATCAATTCGTTTTGATTGAACCGCCGAGAACAATCCATTGAACGGGATATTCACAACTTCAAGATTACGATTTAGGCGCTTGGCAACCTCACGCACTAGGTCAACTTCAAAACCAACAATCTCACCAGTTGCATTTTGAAATTCAAATGGGACGTAACCAACGTTAGCCCCCACTACCAAGTCTGCCGCATAGGCCGCAGGGGAAGACAATTGAGTAACAACTGCAAGGGTTACACAAACTGCCTTGATCTTACTAATAAGATATTTGTTCATCTATTACTCCCGCGCTCTATGTTGTTCTTAGCCTTCACCCAAGGCTGGTGAAGGTAGATGTTGTGAATGAAGTTTGTGATGTATTACGTAGTATATCTTATTAAACTGCAGAACAACGCCTTTCGTCAAGATGGATGGCGATGAAAATTTATTGATTTTCAAATGATCTCAAAGCCCACTTGACCCTGACCCAAAATCCTGCGCCATTCAGAAACAGAATGCCGGCATGATCTACACTCCCTGAACGGAGGTGGTGCCGATGAAAAAATCACGATTCACCGAAGAGCAGATTGTTTTTGCCCTGAAGCAGGCTGAACTGGGGACGTCCGTGCCGGAGGTCTGCCGTAAGCTGGGTATTTCTGATGCCACGTTCTATACGTGGCGCAAGAAATACGGTGGTATTTCGCCCTCTGAGTTGAAGCACATGCGCCAGCTGGAAGAGGAAAACCTGCGGCTGAAGAAACTGGTGGCCGATCTGAGCCTCGACAAGGCGATGCTGCAGGACGTACTGGCAAAAAAGACCTGACGCTGGCACGGCTGCGCGAATGGGTCCGGGACCTGCAGGTGCGTTACGGGGCCAGCGAAAGGCAGGTCTGTTTTGCGCTGCGGGTCAGTCGCAGCTCGTTTCGCTATCGCTCCGTGGCGGCCGATGACAGTGCGCTGCACCTGCGTATCCGTGAGATTACGGAAACCCGCGTGCATTACGGATACCGGCGGGTTCATATCCTGCTCAGGCGGGAGGGCTGGCAGGATAACCATAAACGCATTTACCGTCTTTACCGTGAACAGGGACTGTCCCTGCGTCTCAAAAGACCGCATCGCAACAAATCAGCACTACGCCGCCAGCCACAGCCTCAGGGGCTGTATCCGAACCATGTCTGGGGCATGGATTTTGTCTCTGATGCGCTGTTTGACGGCCGCCGGTTGCGTCTGTTGACGGTGATTGATCTGTACACCCGCGAATGTCTGGGGATCTGCGTGGGCCAGAATCTGCGCTCAACGGAGGTCGCTGAGATGCTGAACACCATTGCGCTCAGACGTCCCTTACCACAGTTGCTGAAAACCGATAACGGCTCTGAATTTGCAGGAAAAATGCTGGATAAATGGGTGTATGAACGGAGGATCCGTATTGATTTTTCCCGGCCGGGAACACCAACGGACAATGCCACAGTGGAGTCATTCAATGGCAGGTTACGCCAGGAGTGCCTGAACGAGAACTGGTTCATGTCTCTGGAGGATGCACGGTGCAAAATCGAGGCCTGGCGCATACACTATAATCAGAGGCGTCCCCATTCTGCACTGGGCTGGATGACGCCATCCGAATTCGCTGAGAAGTCTGCCGGTTGCCAGAATATGCAGCCAACATGAAGCCGGTTATTCCTGATTATGGCTGGATCATATTCGGGGTCATGGTTATATGAAGACATTACTAACATCGCGGTGTATTAATCAACGGGGAGCAGGTCAACTGATATACAACGCCTATGAGAAACACTTAAAAATACAGTGCCCGCCCCTTATAAGTGCAGGCACTGCATGGTTACTAGCGGAGCAGCGACAAATTTTTCTCCTGCCTTTCCAAAAGACGGTCTACTTCGCGCTTCGCAGTATCACTCAAGGTTAAGCCTGGGCGGCGCTGGGATGAGGACGCTATTGCACCCCGTTTTTGTAGCACATACTTTCTGACTGCCAACCCCAAACCAGGCTGTTGTTCATAACGCATCAGCGGGAGATACGCATCAAATACGTCATGGGCTTCGGAGAATTTGCCCTCCTCACTGAGACGTACAACATTAACCATCATTTCTGGGAAGGCAAAGCCAGTCATCGCACCGTCTGCGCCACGCTGCATCTCTTCAGGTAGGAAAATACCCGCATTTCCGCACAGGATTGAGATTCGCCGGCGACCTTGTGCCTCCGCGAGTCGAAGATCGGTAACCTTCTGCAGGCCAGGCCAGTCTTCGTGCTTCAACATTACTATGCTCGGGTGCGCCTCGAAGATCGCATTGAGTGTTTTCGAAGAAATCTGAACGCTTGTTGCAAGCGGGAAATCTTGCAACACCACCGGAACATCAGGCCCAAGGGTTTCAACCACATTTCGGTAGTAATTAGTGACCTGCTCATCGGTCCGCAGGATGGATGGAGGAGCCACCATGACACCCGCAGCGCCAAGGTCCATAACTATTTTAGATAGCTCTCCAAGAGCAGCGAGACCTGGAGCAGAAACACCGACCACTACGGGCTTTTGACCGGAACGGCGCAGCACACGACGCGTCACTTCAACCGACTCAGCCTGTGTCAGTTTCGGCGCTTCGCCCATCATTCCGAGGATGGTCAGACCATCAGCACCTTTCTCGTAATAGAAGTCGACAACACGATCGAGACTTTCAAAATCAATCGCACCATTATCCTCGAACGGCGTTACGCCAATAACATAGACACCTTTAGAGTTCGCGTTGATCAGAGCCACTTTTTATCTCCTTATTGAAACCAACGGTTTTTGCTGCGTTTGACATAATCACCAGAGCCCGGCGAATTCAGAACCTCTTTACCGTCCCACGCCAACTTGCCGCGAAGATAAGTTCGCTCAACAGTAATGCTGAATTCTCGCCCATCGAATGGACTCCAGCAAAGTTCATCATGTGCTTTTTTCGAATCCCAAACCTGAGACTGATCAGAAATGACCGCGAAGTCAGCATCCGAACCTACACGAATAGTCCCCTTTTGTGGCCACAAACCGAAAAACTTGGCTGGGCGCTCGCACAGTTGCTCGACCGTCATACGGGGCGCATCGTAACCCCGACTTTGAGCTCCTGTATAAAAGGATGGGAGCAAAGTCTCAAGACCAGGAACTCCGGCACCCGCATCAAAAATAGATTCCGTGAATTTGTTGTTGATTGGCCAACTTGAATGGTCCGAGCTCACGAACGCGACACGCCCCGCGGCTACTTCTTTCCACAGAGGCTCAATTTGGGCTGGGCGGATAGGTGGATTGACCTTCATCTTCGCGCCCAACTCCTCTCCGTGGGTCAAGGGGTCGAACCATAGATAATGGACGCAGAGCTCTCCCGTCGCCCGATATCCGTCTTTTACATAGTGATCAACCAGCTTGTAGCCACGCTCAGTAGTGAGGTGCACAATATGCGCATGTGCACCAAGTGAAGCGCCAAGCTCCAGGAATTGGGCTGTTGCAGCTAGCTCCGCAGCCGGGGGACGGCTTTCTGAGTGCACTGTCAATCCATTTCGCCCTTCTGATTTCGCTTTGGCGATTAGTGCGCGTACGATTTCCTGATCTTCGTTATGCACTCCCAATGGCACATCAGTATCTGCCAGTGCTCCAAAAATCGAGTAGATCTGATCAGTAGTAATCCTAGGGAAGCGCGTAGGACTGCTTTCGAATGTAGATATCTTGAACGCTGCGATACCGTGATCAATCAAAGGAGCGATATCTTCCATCGTCTGCCCTGGAAGCACGGTTCCGTAAAGGGCAACATCTGAATATGCGTGCTCTTGAATTGCCGTAACCTTCTCGTTCAAACGCTCCAAGTTATTCAGCGGATGGGGGTTGTCGTAAGGCATGTCTACAATTGTTGTCACCCCGCCCGCAATTGCAGACCGTGTGGTTGACCTGATCCCTGGAAGACCACCAGCACTACAAGCATGAGTCTGCCCATCAACAACACCTGGAATGATAAGTTGGCCAGTCGATACTGAATAAACCTCTTGCGCATCAGGAACAGCGCCTTCACCAATAGCGGCGATTTTTCCATCTTTTACCGCAATCCAACATTTATCGACCGGCCCATCTGAAAGCACCGCAGGCCCCACCAATACCAGATCGTATTTCATGCTCTACTCCCGTGATAACCGAGATCCAAAGTGAGAGTGGCCAGCGATACCCCAGCTTGCACTGGGTCGATTACTGGCACGCCTAGTTTTTCTTGTAACGCTTTTCGGTAATTACCAAGCCCTGCACAGCCAAGCACTATCACCTCGGCATCATCACACTCGATCAATAGCTCAGCGGTTTTGCTAACGACCTCCACAACGTCCTCAGCTAACAACTGCACAACAGTTTTGTTGATTGACCTATCACCCGCGAGACGCCCTACAATTTCCAATTGCTGTAAATAACGCAGGTGGCGGTCGATTGATGATTGACCTAGAGAAATGACACCGAATTTTTTACCTAGGGACAACGCTGTGAGATATGACGATTCAGCGATCCCAAACACTGGCACTTGAACAGCATTGCGCACCTGTGCGATGCCAGGGTCAGAGAAGCAAGCAATTACGATCGCATCCGCATCTGACGAGTTAGCCGCAGCAACGATGTTGGGGATCACAGCTGCCACATGCTCATCCGTTTCAATACCGGGCGGCGACTCAGCGAGCTCAATGCAACGGATCTGATGACTTGAGGCAGAACGCAGCCCCACAAGCGCAGCCTCCATTCGCTTCGTCACTGCTTCGGAACTGTTGGGATTGATGACGAGAATCTTTGGCACAGAGCTCTCCCATGGAGTGAAATCACATGCGCACGCAGCGGAACACCTGTGCTACATTTCGTGATATACCACAGCGTATATCTGTACATTCCTCGAGTCAAACACTATATTTTGCCACCATGAGCTGCTTACTCAGCTTCATCCGCCGCCGTCCTTAGCGCCCTAACCAGCGGCTGCATCTACATCTAGGAGTTTTCACATGCAAATTTTCACCGGAGAGGCCGTCAAGCGGCGCGCCAGCTCCCTTACTCAACAAGCGTACGAACTGCTACGGGAAAGGATCATTACTGGGGACCTGCCCCCAGGCCGAGATGTGTCCGAACCCGAGCTCGCTGAACAACTACAAATGAGCAAGACGCCGGTAAGGGAAGCGCTGAGTCGCCTGTGCATCGAAGGTTTCATGGAGGCGTTCCCTCGCCGCGGCTACAGGGTGACACCGGTGACTGTGAAGGACGTGAATGATCTGTTCGCTGTCCGCGCGGTCCTGGAAGGGATGGCTGCCAGCGCCGCTGCTGTCAACTTGACCGAGTCCGAGCTTGACGAACTGGAAAGGCTCGCCAAAGCGAGTTACGTCATTGGCGAAGACAGAAGTACAAAAGCTTTCGTGGCTAGCAACGAAAAATTTCATACAGCCATAGCTCAGGGAGCAAGAAACCCCCGATTATTGGCACTGGTAAAGAGCCATATTGAAGAGTCTGATCGGCTGTTTTATCTTGGCACACGAAGCAGAGACATAAATCCTGAAACGAATAGCGATCATTCGCGGATTGTCGACGCCCTTCGCAAGAGAGATCCTGAGTTGGCACGCCAGACCATGATTTCTCACATCGAGAATACTCGCCAAGGATTATTGAGCACTCTGCTTTCTGCAAGCGAAGCCAGTGTTTCCATTTAGTTGATCTCTCTATAAGCGCATCGCTTCCTCTCAGTGCTTTCACGCTTTATTTGAGAAGAAGGCGATGCGTTAGCTCAGTAGCTACTCTGACCAGCCGAGCTTCACTCGTGATTCCTGTACGTGGCACCTCCGCAACCCGACTACACAGCCCCAAAATACAATGACTAGATATCTCTAGGCTCTCGACCTGGAATAGATTAGCTTGCACACCTCGATAAATAATTTTCTTCAGCTCATTACTGAATAACGCATTCTGATCTTCAGCCTGGACAAGCTGCCCCACCTTGAAATGACTCGCCCCTAATCGGATCAATTGCTCGTCCGCTGGAAAGCTAATGCTATAACGCACGCTAAATTCTACAAACCGCGCGACAGCTTCCCGCGGATCGTCAGTTTCTCGTTTAGCATTCATCCATGCGAATAATTTTTTGTCATGGACGAACTCTATAACAGCCTCAAGAACATCCTCCTTCCCACGATAATGGTGGTACAAACTACCCGCATGCAGACCCACTTGAGCGGCAAGTTTACGCATGGACATTGAAGAGTAACCATGCGCCACAATAAGCTCATACGCAGCCTCCAAAATCCGCTGCCCCATAAGCTCATGCGGCTCAGTAGCAGGCCTGAACTCTTCCACTCCTTCTCCTCATAACTAACAAAAAAGACAAAGCGCGGCATTAATACAAACCTTGAGCACTTAGCAAGCAAACATGCATCACAAAATCTGAGCCGCGCAGCCCATTGAAAAAACTAAACTTATGAAATCCCAGATCAAATGAGCTTTCCGGAATTAAACAACTGATTTGGATCAAGCGCCTGCTTGATAGCAAGCATCAAATCCATCTCCACAACGGACTTGTAGTGCCTCAGCTCTTCTCGATGCAATTGGCCAACGCCGAGCTCAGCACTAATACTACCACTGTAATTCATCACAAGGTCATGCACCACCCTGTTTAACTCACTAGGCTGTGTCCCTTAATTGCCTGGGCTATAGTAACTGTCTGTTTCCACAACATATTGAACTATGGCTCGCTACGACCTACCCGATGAGGCATGGGCTCTCATCCAGCCCTTATTACCTGCTGAACCAGCAACACCACGGGCCGGACGTCCATGGGCAGAACATCGTATGATAATCAACGGTATGTTCTGGGTGCTGTGTTCAGGCGCACCATGGCGCGATTTGCCTGAGCGATATGGTCCATGGAAGACCGTTTACAACCGGTTTAACCGGTGGTCAAAGTCGGGAGTGATTAATATTATCTTCAATAATTTACTTTCATATCTTGATGCGCATGGCCTCGTGGACTGGTCGGCTACTGCACTGGATGGCAGTAATATCCGTGCACTCAGATGTGCAGCCGGGGCTCAAAAAAACATCCCGATATCGCCGGAGATAATGGGCTGGGTCGCTCTCGCGGCGGTTTTGGCACCAAAATCCACGGAAGCGGTCTGCCGTTAAATATCGTACTGAGTCCCGTTCAGGCTCACGGAAGCCAGTTTGCACAACGTCTTCTGGACGGCATTATTGTTCAGCGTCAGAACGGGAGCATGAAGCGCCGTGGTCATGCCATACTGGCTGACAAAGCCTACTCCGGACATGCGCTACGTAACGAACTGAAAAGAAAAGGTATAAAAACCGTCATCCCTCGCAAATCAAATGAGAAAATGGCGTCAGATGGCCGTTCACAGCTCGATCGTGATGCTTACCGTAATCGCAATGTTGTTGAACGTTGCTTTGGTCGCCTGAAAGAATATCCGGGCCGTGGATGGAAGAAATGTCGAAATGGCCCGGTTTGACCTTTCAGGAGGCGCTTCCTTTAATGGTCAGAGATCGATGGTCTTTGCTGAACTCGTTCGTGAACCAACCGGCTGGAAACTGAATGCGATCGGTGAGCCGTCAACCACAGATTCCTTTGTCAGCCATCTGAGGAATTATATCTAAATGCGCAGACTACCTGTTTATCTCCTTATCGACACTTCGGGCTCGATGCGTGGCGAATCAATACATTCAGTGAATGTCGGTGTTCAGGCGATGCTGAGTGCCCTGCGACAGGACCCCTACGCTCTGGAAAGTGTCCATATCTCTATCATTACCTTTGACAATGAAGCCCGGGAATACACGGGTTGATGTCTCTACCCGACCGCAGAGTGATAGCCATTGGTGATAAGCTCCGTCTGGATGACAACGCTCAGTTTATTCTTTCTGCTGAGGAAGGCGGGCGATTGGTGGTGGTTCAGCTTTTGGATAATTAGATACGGTTTCTCTGTTTAATCCTGACCATTGATATCATAACGTCAATATGAGCCCACCTTTAGGTGGGCCATAAATATCGCAGCCGAAACGGAATAATTGCGGCTATAAGGTTTTACTTCAGTGACGAATAAACCTGATGACTCATTCTAAAATGTAAAGAGCATATTGTGACTTTAGAACTTAAACACCCTCGTGAGATCTATCAGATTATCTCTGAAGAGCTGGACAAAATCATACATTCATTACAGAGCCAAAGCGGTGATAAAGATTTCGATGACACCCAGGCCGACGCGCTCAAACAATTAGATCTGCATCAGGCAAAGTTACGTGCTCAGCTAGTCCGGTTGGAAAAGAATGCCGAGTGGAATACGTTTACTGTCGCTTTTTACGGGGAAACCGGGGCAGGGAAATCCAGCATCATTGAAACGCTGCGTATTCTGCTTCGCGAGCCCGGAAAAATGAATGACCAACTTGCTTTCCGGGCATTTCAGGAAAAGTACAGTTTAAGCGAGAGTAGTTTTCAGAAACTGGCACAAGATACGGAACAAGCAGAGAAGAAACTTACCGGGATCATTAAGCAAATCGCAGGCGTTAGACAGGTTTTTGATCAACAGCATCTGGCCGACCTGAAGCATATTGAGTCTCTGCAAAGTCAGGTCAATGAACATAAACGTACGGCTTCGCTGTGGCAGAAGCTACTCTTCTGGTTTCGAAAGTTGCCACAGGAAATCGAACTCGACACGGTCAGACAACATTTGCAGGATACCGTTGCCTCACATGAATGCGCTATCCGCAAGTTACTCAACGTTCAGGAGGAGGCCCGGCAGAAAAAAAATGAGTTGATTCAGAAGAATCTGGAGTCTAAAAGCCACCTGCCGGAATTGGGTGCAATGGCCGACGGTGCCATCATCGGTGATGGTAGCTCTGACTTCACTCGACAAACTCAGCGTTATAACGTGGAGCTTGATGGTTATAAGTTCGCTTTGCTGGACGTCCCCGGTATTGAAGGTAAAGAAGGGTTAGTGCTTAAAGAGATCGAAGATGCAGTTCAAACGGCTCATGCGGTGTTCTATGTCACCAACCAGCCTGCTCCGCCGCAAACAGGTGATGATCAACGTCAGGGCACACTGGAAAAGATCAAAACACATCTCAAAGATCAAACCGAAGTGTGGACGATTTTCAACAAGAAAATTATCAATCCGATGGCAATCATGAAACAGCCACTGATTAAAGATGATGAAGAAAATAGCCTAGCTGAGCTCGATAAAAAAATGCATGAACAGTTAGGTACAAACTATCGTTGCGTGTTTCCCCTCAGCGTTCTGCCAGCTTTTTTAGCCTCTACGGATCATTTTGCTCCCGATTCACAAAATGCTAAACGACGCAAAAAATTTCTTGATAGCTTTAATGCCGATGAACTTTTGGAAATATCTCACATGCGGTCCTTTATCCGGATGCTCAGTGAAAAGTTACTGGGTAACAGTGCCGACAGAATTAAAGCCGCCAACTTCAGCCAGGCCAAAGGCAGGATTGATGAAAGCAATGCCAAAGTACGGCATATTCACGAGATCTTCTCTACTGTGGCCGAACAACTGGAACTGGACAGTGACAATTCCTGCAAACAGCTGCGTCAAAGTTTCAGTTTGTTCCGGCACCGGCTGGAAGCCCTCAGTGCCAAATTGGTTGATGAACTGGTCATCTCCGTACGCGCTTCTGTCTACTCACTAATTAATCGAGATATCAGCAGCGATGAATTCAAAAGTAACCTGAGAAGTTGCATTACACAGCAGCAGGATGCATTCAGCGAAAAGTTAAGAAAAGGCATTCAGGAGGACGTTGAAATATTCCAGCAAGATTCCAAAAATTTACTCAAACGGTTTGAACAATACAGTCAGGAATTGTTCAACACCTATGGCAAACTCGGTGCTACAAAGTTCAATTTAGACTTTGATATCAATGTCAAAATGGATAACGGTGTTATCAGCGAGAACAAGCATTCCAGAAAGCCATCGCAGGTATGATTGAGAACTTTGAAAAGCAGCGTGAGAATTTGAAAAAACTGATTGAAAACACTCAGTTCAAGGGTAAGCGTTAAGTGAGCGCCGTATTGACGGCTATTTATTGGTGAGATCTACATTCCATGGCAGGAGTTCGGCAACTTTGTTCGACGGCCATTCAGGTAGCACGCTCAGGATATGGCGAAGATAAGCTTCCGGATCGATGCCATTTAGTCTGCATGTACCGATCAGACCGTACAGCAATGCACCACGCTCGCCACCGTGATCGCTACCGAAGAAGATGTAGTTCTTTTTACCCAGGCATACCACCCGTAAGGCCCGCTCCGCTGCATTGTTATCTGCTTCTGCAAGACCGTCATCGCAGTAGTAGCACAGAGCATCCCACTGGTTCAGAAGATAACCGAACGCTTCACCCAGCCGGGATTTTTTCGACAACGTTGCGCTTTTCTCCACCAACCAGTCATGCAGGGATATCAGCAACGGCTTACTTCGGGAGTGCCTGGCTGCCAGCCGCTCAGTTGCCGGGAAGCCGCGTATTTCCTCTTCCACCGCGTACAGTTCACCGATACGTTTCAGGGCTTCCTCTGCCGTCGCTGTCTGAGTGGTTATATAGACGTCGTGGATTTTTCGACGCGCATGGGCCCAGCATGCCGCTTCGGTTAACGGGCATCCGTCACGCTCTGCACTGAACAACCGGTCATAGCCTGCGAAGGCATCGGCCTGCAGTACACCATGATAGTGCCGAAGATGGTATTGAGGATGCTTTCCCTGCCGATCCGGCGAGAAGGCGAACCACGTTGCTGGCGGGTCTGACGATCCCTTGCTCCTGTCATCGCGTACATACGTCCAGATGCGCCCGGTTTTCGTCTTCTTTCTGCCCGGTGCCAGCACTGGCACCGGGGTGTCATCCGTATGCAGTTTGCGGCAGTTCATCACGTATCGGTGGAGGGCCTCATCCAGCGGGGCCATTAACCGGCAACACGCATCCACCCAGTTGGAGAGCAGCGCCCGGCTCAGATCCACGCCCTGACGGGCAAAGATTTCGCACTGGCGATATAGCGGCAGGTGTTCACAGTATTTGGCTGTTAACACGCGGGCCAGCAGGCCCGGCGATACCCCGATCGATGGGGCGTGATGGTGCAGGTGCTTCAACGATACAGTCGCATCTGGCGCAGGCCTTTTTCACCCTGACCGTGCGGATCACTTTCAGGGCGCTGGAGACCACTTCCAGTTGCTCCGCGCTGACTTCGCTGAGGTATTTCATATCGCTGCCGCAGTCCGGGCAGCTGGTTTCTGCTGGCTCCAGACGATGATTCTCGCGGGGAAGGTGTTCTGGTAACGGGCGACGATGGGGGACTGGCGCAACTGACGAGGGACCAGTGGATCGTCCTCCCGTCCGTTGTAGCGATCGCTTTGCTGCTCCTGCTGTTTCAGCAGGGCTTCGGCTTCTTCAACCTGCCGGCGAAGTTTTTCTGAGCGGGTACCGAACAGCATTCGCCGCAGTTTTTCTATCTGTGCCCGCAGATGCTCTATTTCACGCTCTTCGTTCTCTATTTTCTCTTCTGCGCGGGCCAGCGCCGAACGCAGGAACGACTCAGTCTCTGCAACGAGACTGAGCTGGCTGTCTTTCTGGCGAAGCGCGTCTTCCAGCGCAGCGATACGGGCGAGATAGTCCTGACTCATGACCCCACTTATAATGCGGTCATGTTCTTTTTACAACATTGTCAGAGAGTTAAGGCGAACTTTTTTGGGCTGACGCCAGTCCAGCTTATCGAGGAGCATGGCGAGTTGTGAGCGGGTGATGGCGATTTTACCATCGCGTACAGCAGGCCAGATGAACTGGCCTTCTTCCAGCCGTTTGGTGAACAGGCACAGACCGTCAGCATCAGCCCAGAGTATTTTCACGGTATCGCCACGGCGTCCCCGGAAGATGAACAGGTGGCCGGAGAAGGGAGCCTCATCCAGAACGTGTTGTATCTGTTCGCCCAGCCCGTTGAAGGATTTACGCATATCCGTGGCACCGGCGACCAGCCAGATGCGGGTGCCTGACGGGAGGGATATCATTGTGTCCTCCCGGTCAGTTCGCGGATCAGCACGGCCAGCAACCCTGGCGACGGGTTTTCCAGCGTCATTTTGCCGTGGCGGAACTCAACATGACAGGAAGTCGCGCTGGAGTGAGCGGAGGAGAACGTACACAGAGTGTCATTCTCTGCAATGGGCTGCGGGTCGTTGATTACGTCGACGGACAACAGAGTCGGGGAAACCGGAAGAGATTGTGGTACCACCGGCCCCACGATAGTTGCAGGCATTCGACGAGAGATTCGCCCCTCTCTCTGCCAGAGGCGTAGCCACTTAAAAATGAGATTATTATCAACGCCATGTTCCCGCGCCAGTTGCGCGACGTTGGCATCCGGTCGTGAAGCCAGTTCGACCACCCGAAGTTTGAAGTCATTGGAATAGACAGTACGCGATTCAGTTCGCCAGTTGGCAGCATTTTCCATAAACAGAGCTCCTTCTAAATTAGACGGAGCTCTAAGCTAGCGATCCCGGGACCAGAAGCACAGGCGGCGGTGGCTTGACGCTTACACTGTCTGGTGTTTCAGGTGGCTACTTCAGTGGGGAAGAACACCGCGAAGATACAGGAATACATAAAGCACCAGCTTGAAGAGGATAAAATGGGCGAGCAGTTATCGTTCCCTTATCCGAGAAGCCCGTTTACGGGCCGTAAGTAAGGAAGTCTGATGCAAATGTCAGATCGCATGCGCCTGTTAGGGCGCGGCTGGTAACAGAGCCTTATAGGCGCATCAGAAAAACCTCCGGCTATGCCGGAGGATATTTATTCCAACTCGGCGAGCAAAGATTTGGCGGATTGAGTACGCAACCACTGTGCGGGTGCTTTGTTAGCGCCAAGTCCACTCGCCTTATGAAGCGCGTTCAGGTTAAAACGCCCGGCGGCCTGCAGTGGGCTTTTCCACCATTAGTGGTAAAGTGATTGTGAGAGATTCAGCAAGGCATTCAATGGTGCGCTTAACATCTGATGGCCTACTCCTAAAGAAGGCGCAATGCTCTTCTTTTTACTAGTGAGCGGCCATGAGTAAAGTACGTATCAGCCAATAATGTTCGCTACACCTTCATCCCCTGCGGCATACTCTCCAACGTTTTAATAATACATCAACGTTGCGCGAAGTTCCCCGCAGGCGTTTGCTATATTCCGGCAGGCTAATTCCAGTAGGGTATCATCCAGTGCATAGGCCAGACGCAGATAACCCGGCGTACCAAATGCTGTCCCCGGGAGCGTGGCGACATGGGCTTCGGTTAACAGGTAATCGGCAACCGCAACGTCATCGTTGAGCCTAACGCCTGCGGGGGTTGATTTACCGATAAGGCCGGAACAATTGACGAAGACATAAAACGCGGCCTGCGGCGTCGTGGCGCTTAGCCCGTCAACCTGGTCTATCAGCGCCATCACCCGATCGCGGCGTTTACCGAGGATAGCCAGCCACTGCGGCAGGAAGTCGGCGGGCTGGGTCAGCGCTGCGACGCCCGCCGCCTGCGCGAGCGAACAAGGGTTAGAGGTGCTTTGCGACTGAAGAATGGTCATCGCGGAAATTAACCACGTGGGCCCGGCCCCATAGCCCAGACGCCAGCCGGTCATGGAAAAGCCTTTCGAAAGCCCATTAACCGTCAGGATACGTTCGCGCAGCGCCGGCGCAACCTGAGCCAGCGTGCAGAAAGGTGCACCGTCGTAACGCAGCGCCTCATAGATATCGTCCGCCAGAATCAGTACCTGCGGCGCGGCCAACAAGACTTCCGCGAGGGCCTGCAGCTCCTCGCAGCTGTACAGCGCCCCCGTTGGGTTGGAGGGCGAGTTGAGGATCAGCCAGCGGGTACGGGGAGTGATGGTTGCGGCCAGAGAGTGCGGCGTGAGTTTCCAGCCATCTTGTTCCCTTGTCGGAACGATAACCGGTTCTCCCTCCGCCAGCGCCACCATATCGGGGTAAGATACCCAGTAAGGGGCAGGAATAATGGCCTCCAAACCGCTGCTGAGCGTGGCCTGCAGCGCATTGAAAATAAGCTGTTTAGCGCCGGTACCGGCAATGATCTGCTGGGGAGTAAAGTTCAGGTCATTGTCGCGAGCGAATTTATTGATAATGGCCGCCTTCAGCGCGAGGCTTCCGCCGACCGCGGTGTACTTTGTCTCACCGGTATTGATGGCATCTATCCCTGCCTGGCCGATAGCTGCAGGCGTTGCAAAGTCCAGCTCGCCCAGGCCGAGGCTGATAATGTCGATTCCCTGCTGTTGCAGAATGCGGACCCGGTCGGCGATGGCGGCGGTTGGCGACGGACGAACTCGCCGCATTCGCGGCGCGAGAAATTGTGCTGACATAGCGATCTCTTTGGTTAGATACCGCCACAAGGGCAGCGGCGTATTAATCTGTTTCAGGGTGAACTCAGGCCGGCAGAGTGACGCCGCTTCGCGCGTCGGCGGCGAGTCGCTGAAGCTCCGCCTGCGTTTCGGCAATCACCTCCGGAGTGACATCGATCAGCGGTGAACGCACGTGTCCGCCGTTGAAGCCGCGCATATTCATTGCGGCTTTTACCAGCTGCGGCTGGCCGTGGCGACGCGCCAGCACGCGGAAGCCGTACCACAGGCGGTGCAACTCTCTGGCAGCGACGGCATCGCCTCGCTCCAGCGCCCGGAAGCAGGCCAACACCAGCTCCGGCAGCGCACCGCTGTTGGTGGTGCTGATGCCATCGAAGCCGCACATCATCGGCCCTAAAAACGCCAGATCGGAGGCGCAGAACAGACGCAGGCGGCCGGATAAGCGATTGGCGATTTGGTCAATGACGGTCGGATTAAGATCGCCCTGCTTAATACCCACGACCTGCGGGATATCCGCCAGTTGCTCCAGCAGGGCCGGGGGCAAGGTTATGCCGATACCCGGCGCGTTGTAGACCAGAATACCGGTCTTCGACAACGGCGCCATCTGCTGAAAGAAGCTAACGATTTGCGCATCGGTCACTTCCGATACAAAAGGCGGCGTGACCATCGGCAGGCCGCCCAGGTCGCCTGCCAGAGCGGTCAGTTCGCGGACCACCCGGGCGTCGGACCCGGCGCTGCACAGCATAACCGGAACGCGATCCCCCACGACCTGCATGACGTGGCGGAAAATAGCGACGCGCTCCTCAACGCTCAACGCCGGGAACTCGCCATAGGTCCCGCCAATCAGGATACCGTCATAGCCCAGGGCTACGACTCGCTCAATATTGGCAGCCAGCCCCGCGAAATCAATATCCCCTTGTGCAGTGAAAGGGGTTACGGTGATATTGAAAATACCCCGCAGTCTTTCGTGACATTCAACCTTGTCTTTCATCTTTCTCTCCTTTACGGGTCGTGCCAAAACGGCATGACTTGGGTTTGGTGGTTCGGCGTTTGCATACCGGTGGTGCAATTACGCACGATTAGTGCGCATCATTTGTTCATTTATGTCGCAACGGACTACAGATGACTCAGTTGGCTAAGTGGGCGAATGTCGACGCCCGCGGCAGTCAGACGTTCGCGTAGCGTGCGGGCTATGGCCACACCCTGCGGGTTATCACCGTGGACGCAAATGGTATGAACAGGCATCGGGATTTTGGCCCCGCTGATGGTGCGAATCGCCTGCTCTTCAATCATTTGCAGCGCACGGCTGGCGGCACGTTCGGGGTCGTGGATGATGGCGTTAGGGAGATGCCGCGGCAGGGTCAGCCCATTTTCACCGTAGCTGCGATCGGCGAACACTTCGCAGGCAATGTGAAGTCCGGCCTTGCGCGCCGCTCGTTCTGTCGCATTGTGCGGCGTGGTAACCAGCATCAGCCGGCGATCGACGGCAAGAATGGCGCTGACAATGGCCTCCGATAATGCATCGTCGGTGAAGGCCTGAGTTGCCATCGCGCCATGCAATTTAACGTGGTTCATCACATGGCCGCAGGCCCGCGCCACCGCCTGCATCGCGCCTAACTGATACACCACCATTTTGCCGACATCCGCCGGGCTATCGCCGGTAATGGTTCGCCGGCCAAAGCCCCACAGATCAAGAAAACCCGGGTGAGCGCCGACATCCAGCCCGCGCTCTTTGGCGTGGGTCACGGTGCGGTGCATCACCAAAGCGTCACCTGCATGAAAACCGCAGGCCACGTTAGCAGAGGTCACCAGTTCCAACATCGCTTCATCATCACCGACGGTGAATTGACCAAAACTTTCACCCAGATCGGAATTCAGGTCCACTTCTTGCATGATCACTCCTCGAAACACTTGGTATACCAAATGCATGCAATGAGAATGCCAAAGGATAAAAACCAGAATTACACCGCTGGCGAATACGCCGATGAGCGAATGTTTAACCAAGAGAGAGCGAGCAGATGAAACCATCGATAAAAGCAGGCTGTCTGACATTGGGCCTGTTGACCATGAGCTACAGCTTGTCCGCCAGTGCGGATGAGCTTTACTTTGCCAGTTGGGGAGGCGCTTACCAGGATGCTATCCGCGAAGCCTGGCTTAAGCCCTTTAATAAAGAAACCGGTATTGATGTCGTCGAGGATACCGACCCGCAGGTCAGCAAACTGAAAGCGATGCAGGATACCAACACCGTGTCATGGGATGTGGTGACGGAAAACAGTTCGCGCCTAGCCCGCGGCATTAAGCTGGGCGTATTTGAAAAAATCACCCCTGAAATGGTCAATCAACAACACATCATCCCCGGCGCGCGCAACGATTACGGCGTCCCGTCAGAAATTTTCTCCACCCTGATTGGCTTCTCAAGTAAAGCCTTCCCGGAGGGCAAGCCGCAGCCGAAAACCTTCGCTGATTTTTGGGACGTGAAAACCTTCCCTGGTAAACGCACCTTACAGGATGAGCCTACAACGGTTATCGAAGCGGCGCTGATTGCTGACGGCGTCAAGCCTGAAGAGGTGTATAAAACGCTGAGCACGCCGGAAGGGGTCGATCGGGCAATGAATCAGATTAAGAAAATCAAACCTTACGTGGCGAAATGGTGGAAGAGCGGCGCGGAGCCGGTGCAGGCGCTCTCCAGCGGTGAGGTGGTGATGGCGCTGGGCTGGAACGGTCGCTTCCAGTCGGGCATTGACGCGGGCGTACCAATCACAATGTCCTGGGACGATTCCGTCGCTCAGGTCGGTTACTTCGCGCTGGTTAAAGGCGCGCATAACCGCGACGCGGCGCTGAAGCTGCTTAACTACATTATTTCGCCGCAGCATCAGGCGGAATTCAGCAAGTATATCGCCTATGGTCCGACCACCGGCGAGGCCATGCAATATATCGATAAGGCACGCCAGCAGCGTTTGCCGTCGACCCCGGAACGGCTGCAGCACACCCTGTTTATGGACGCCGGATGGTGGGATAAAAACGGCCCGGCCATCATTGAGCGCTACAACCAGGTGCGTGCGCAGTAACGACGGCCTGTCGTTCATACGAAGCATACGATGATTCAGAAAGTGACTGGGCGGACGGGGCGCCGCTGGCGGCATCCCGTCCAAAACGGAGTGTGTTATGGTGGCAACGATATTGACTGAAAATCTTAACCCATCCCGGCGGATCCGATGGCCCGGGCTGGCCCTCGTGGCGACGCTACCGTTGCTGCTTTTTTTACTGCTGTTTTTTGTCTGGCCGATTGCAGGACTGCTTAAGCAAGGGTTCCTGGTGCAGGGCCGCTTTAGCCTCGAAAACTATCTCCATCTGTGGGATACCCCCATTTATCGCATCGTGCTGGAAAACACCTTCGTCATTGCGACGGCAGTCACCGTTGGCTGTATTGTGATGAGCTATCCGCTGGCCTGGCTTATGGCCTCGGTGCGCCCGGCGATGGCGAAGCTGCTATTTTTCGCCGTTCTGCTGCCGTTCTGGTCCAGCGCGTTAGTCCGGACCTCGGCGTGGATCGCGCTGCTGCAACAAAACGGCCCCCTCAATAATCTCCTGATGACTCTGCAGATAACCTCACAGCCGGTGGCCTTTCTTTATAACTTTACCGGCGTACTGATTGGCATGGTTCACGTCCTGATGCCTTTCGTGGTGCTGCCGCTGTATGCATCATTTCGTTCGCTGGATAGTACGCTATTGCAGGCTGCGCAGAGTTTAGGCGCGGATTCGCTCAGCGTCTTTACCCGCATCATCCTGCCGCTGACCCGCCCGGGCGTTGTCGCCGGGGCGGTTATCGTATTTATGAACGCGGTAGGCTACTACATCACGCCATCGCTTATGGGCGGACCGGCACAACGCATGGTGGCGGAGCTCATTTCGCACAACATTACCGATGAGCTGAACTGGGGGATTGCCGCCGCGCTGGCCTGCGTACTGCTGATAACCACCCTGGTCGCGCTATGGCTATTTAATCGCCTGTTCGGACTGGACAAACTGATGGATGGCTCCAGCGGTAAGGGCAGCCAGTCGGTGGTGGTCGCTCATCGCAGCGGCGGCGGGCGGATTAGCGCGGGTGCCGGCGTACTGGTAGCGCTGTTTCTTATTCTGCCGATTGTTATCGTTATCCCGATGAGTTTCGGCACCGCAAGTTTCCCCACCTTTCCGCCTGCCGAATACGGCGTGCGCTGGTACGTCAACTTTTTCACCGATCGTAAATGGATGCTGGCCCTCGGCGAGAGTATGCGGATCGGTTTGATCGTTACGGTTGTGTCGATGGTGCTGGGAGCTACCGCCGCGATGGGTATTCATAAACTGCGCTCACCGCGCAAAAGCTGGCTGGAGACGCTATTTATCGTTCCTATGTCGGTGCCCGCCATCATTACCGCCGTCGCGCTTTATTATCTGTGCGGCCCTTTAGATTTGATTAACAACTCGGTGGCGCTGATCCTCGGCCATACCGTTCTGGCTACGCCTTATACCTTCATTACGCTACGCGCGGCGCTGAAAGGATTCGATCCCAGCCTTGAACTGGCGGCCTACAGCCTCGGGGCTAAGCCCTGGCAGATGTTCCGCCGGGTGATGTTCCCCATTTTGCTCCCCGGCATGGTCGGCGGCGCGGTGTTTGCCTTTGTCACCTCCTTTGACGATGTGGTGATGTCGCTGTTCCTGACCACTATCCGCAATCGAACCCTGCCGAAGCTGATGTATGAAGGGCTGGCGTTCGATTTCGACCCAACGGTGATTTCAGCCTCCTGCGTACTGATCGCGGCGACGGCGGGGATCCTGATTTTCCAGAGCCTGGTAAAACGTAACGGAGGCAAACATGCGTCAAATGCAGGGTAAAGATGTCACTCTCAACGCCATTCGCAAAACCTACGGTGCTACGGTGGCGCTGCCGCGTATCGATCTGCAGGTGGCTCGCGGCGAGTTTTGTACGCTGCTGGGCGCCTCCGGTTCAGGAAAAACGACGCTGCTCAAAGTGATTGCAGGATTTGAGCGTCCCGACGGCGGCAGCGTGCAGATTGCCGGTAAAGACGTGACCCGCGAGCCGATTTCCGATCGCAACATCGGTATGGTATTTCAGAACTATGCGCTCTTTCCTCATATGTCGGTATTTGAGAACGTCGCGTTTCCATTACGCATGCGCCGCCTGGCGAAGGTCGATATTGAGCGGCGGGTCGGCGAGGCTCTGGCGCTGGTCAGCCTTGAGGAGTATCGCAAACGCCTGCCGGGGGAGCTTTCCGGCGGCCAGCAGCAGCGCGCCGCCCTAGCTCGCGCGCTGGTATTCAACCCGGATATTCTGCTGATGGACGAACCGCTCGGGGCGCTGGATAAAAATCTGCGTCAGTCGATTCAGATACAAATAAAGCAGCTGCATCAGGAGCTGGGGCTGACGGTGGTGTTTGTCACCCACGATCAGGAAGAAGCGATGAATCTGTCCGATCGGATCATCATTATGGATAAAGGAGAGATCGTCGGCGATGGTTCCCCGCAGGCCCTTTATCGCCAGCCAGACAGCCGCTTTGTCGCCGGTTTTCTGGGGGAATGTAATTTTATCCCCGACGATTGCATCGGCTCGTTAGGCGTGCGGCCTGAACATATGCTGGTTGGGCGCGCATGCGAAGGGGCTGCCCGTTGTTATCAGGGCAATATCGTGATGTCGACCTTCTGCGGCCTGCACTGGAAATTATTGATTGAGCATCAGGGACAGATGCTGGTGGCCTACGCGCCGGTCGATCTCCCGGAGCTGGAACGTATGGCGGGTCAGAGCGTCAGCTTTGGCTTTCAGCCTGAGCAGGCAATGACCTTCAGGGAGACGGTGTGAACGGCTATCCACGTTTTTTAGCGGTTGGCGAACGGGCGCTGTTAGTCGAATTCGGCGACTGCATTAACGACCAGCTCAACGCCCGGGTGCTGGCGCTGGCGACGAAGCTCAGCGGGCTCAATGGGGTGAGCGAAATTATCCCAACCTATCGCTCCCTGACCGTCATGTTTGACCCGCTAACGGTCGCTTTCGCTGAGCTTTGCGAGCAGGTTACGCTGTCTGTCGATTCGCTCTCATCGACCTGGACTCTGCGCCGCTACTGGCGAGTGCCGGTGTGTTATGGCGGCGAGTATGGCGAAGATCTTGCCGCGCTGGCGCTGGCGCATGGGCTGAGCACGGAGCAGGTTATCGAGTTACACAGCTCCGCACGTTACCGGGTTTATATGGTGGGATTTATGCCGGGGTTCGCCTATCTCGGCGGGCTTCCCGAATCGCTACATACGCCGCGTCGCGCATCGCCGCGAGCGATGACGCCGGCCTCCAGCATTAATATTGGCGGCCAGCAGACGGCAATCAGTTCGGTGGCGGGCCCCAGCGGCTGGCATCTGATCGGCCGGACGCCGTGGCGCTCATTTGACCCGAAGCGGCGCAGGCCATTTTTGTTTCAGGCGGGGGATGAAATCGGCTTTTCGCCCATCACCCCGGCGGAGTTTGCCCGGTTGAGCGACGAGTGTCGCGCCGCGGATTGGTATCCTGAACCGGAGGGGGCGTAATGCGCTGGCTGGACGTCATCTCTCCTGGTCTGTTGACTACCGTGCAGGATGCGGGGCGCTGCGGATACGCGCATTTGGGCGTACCGGCATCGGGGCCGATGGACATGATTGCTTTTCGATTAGCGAATGCCATCGTCGGAAACGGCCCGGAATGCGCGGCGCTGGAATTAACCGCGCTTGGCGGGCGTTATCGGGTGATGGGCGGCGAGTGCATCCTGTGCCTCGGCGGCGCGGTTGAGGCTCAGGTGGATGGTCGGGTGCTGGAACCCTGGGTCGGCCACCGGCTGGCGGAAGGCAGCGAACTGGTTATCGGGCGCGTGCAGCGTGGGCTACGCGCCTATCTGGCGCTGGCCGGCGGTGTCGATGTCTTACCTGTTTTGGGCAGTCGCGCTACGCTAACGCGCGCGGCGCTCGGCGGCTGGCAGGGGCGGGCGTTGGCAAAAGGCGACCGTTTGCCGCTGAAAGAAAAAACCGATGCAGGACGTCGCCATTGTTCGCACCCACAGCTGGCGGCGCTGTACCGCCGCGGCCCGCTGTCCGTTGTGATGGGGCCGCAGCAGGAGGCCTTCACCGCCGCCTCGCTGCTGACGTTTTTACATGGCCGCTATCGGGTTAGCGCCCATGCGGACCGGATGGGATACCGCATGTCTGGCCCGGCGCTGGCGCATTTGCACGGGGCCGACATGGTTTCCGATGCGGTTGTGCCAGGGAGCATTCAGGTTCCCGGTAATGGTCAACCGATTATTGCGCTGCACGATCGTCAGACCACTGGAGGGTACCCAAAAATCGCCACCTTAATTGGGGCAGATCTGCCGCGCGTTGGGCAGTTGCGGCCAGGACAGAGCGTGGCGTTTCGGGCGGTGACAGCTCAAGAGGGCGTTGCGCACTGGCGGCGTTTGCAAGAGGGCCTCGCCGACTGTTTACAGCATATTCAATCAACGGAAGTGAGCTGGCTATGAGTGAAACACAGACTGATGTAGACAATATTTTCCTCAATCCGGGCAGCGAGGATCTGACAGAAGCGACCTATCGGCAGCTACTGGAAATGATCCAGCAGGGACGGATCCCCACCAATATGCCGTTGCAGGAGCGGGCACTGGCGGCCGCGCTGGGGGTCTCGCGTACGCCGCTACGTGAAGCCTTCAGCCGCCTGGTCGGCGGCGGCTTCGCGACCCGGGTCGGTCGCGGGCAGCTCATCGTGAAAGAGCCCACGCTCCGCGAATATCTGGAGATCCTGCAACTGCGGATTCTGCTTGAGGGGGAAGCGGCGTTCGCCGCCGCGACCCGTATACCAACGGCGCAGGCGCAATCGGTGATTAGCGCGCTGACCGCCCACCGCCAGGCGCGGGACTTTTCCGCCTCTGAGAATCATCGTATCGATAACCTAGTTCACCAGACCATTGCCACCCACTGCGGTAACGGCATGCTTGAGAGCATGATTTTTGATTTACGTATTAAAGCGCGCACTTTTGACCAGAACGGCACCGTCGCACGCTTCGAGCCCGGCTGCCTGGAGCATATCGCACTAATGGAACGCATTCACGCCGGTGATGCGCCGGGGGCCAGAGAGGCAATGGTCTTTCATCTGACACAGGCGCGGGCCGGTATCGTAGCCCGATTTACGGCAATCTGAGTAGGGAAGAAGATTAATGAACAAACTGAACGAACAAGCAAACGGGGTTTACATTATTTCCGCCACGCCGTTTACCGACAGCGGCGAGCTGGATTTAGCCAGTGCTGACAGCCTGACCGACTTCTATCTCGAAAAAGGCGTCAGTGGGATCACCATCCTCGGCATGATGGGCGAGGCGCATAAGCTTACTGAAGAGGAAGCGCTGAGTTTTATGCAGCGGGTGCTGTCGCGGGTGAACGGACAAGTGCCGGTGGTAGTCGGCGTCAGTCATGCTTCCCACCGCCATGTGGAGCGTCTGGCGAAAACGGCGATGGATAAAGGGGCTGCAGGGGTCATGCTGGCACCGGGCCCGAATCTGACAACCGATCCGCAGGTGGAAAACTATTTTCTTAGCGTCGCGCAGCTGCTGGGCAATGAAGTGCCCATTTGTCTACAGGACTTCCCGCAATCGACCAAAGTTCACACCTCCGTTCCCGTAATGCTGCGGCTGATTGAGATGCTGCCGCAAATTGTGATGCTGAAGCATGAGGACCTGCCGGGCATGCGCAAACTCAGCCAGCTTCGCAACCAGAGCGAGACGCTGGGGCTACGCCGTATCAGCGTGTTGGTGGGTAACGGCGGGCTCTTTTTGCCGCAGGAGCTGGCGCGCGGGGCCGACGGGGCGATGACTGGCTTTGCCTGGCCTGAAATGTTAGTGCAGGTGTGCCAGGCCTATTCCGATGGCGACCCTGGTCGCGGCGAGGATATTTTCGATTGCTATCTGCCACTGCTGCGCCATGAGTTTCAGTACGGTATTGGGCTGGGGCTACGCAAGGAGGCTCTGCATCGGCGCGGGGCGATAAAAAGCGCGGCTGTTCGCCAGCCGGGGCCGATTCTCGACCGTACCGATCTCCAGGAACTGAGCGGGCTGATGGCTCGCCTGGAAAGCAAACTTGCCGACAAGGGGCTGAACTGATGGATTTTATGATTAGCGGAAAAACAGCGCTGGTTTGCGGTGCGGGCAGCGGTTTAGGGCGCGCTATGGCTCTGGCGCTGGCCGCTGAAGGGGTCAAGGTAGCGGTCACCGGGCGCAATGAAGAAAAACTGACGGAGACGGCGGCGCTGATTACTCGGACCGGCGGGGAAGCCCAGGCCTGGCAGCTAGACCTGACGGATCCGCAGACCTTTGACAAGGTCCTTGGCGAGATACGCCAGCGCTTCGGCGCAATCACCATTCTGATAAATAACTCGGGCGGCCCCTCCCCTTCCACTGCTTCTGGCGTTGACGCGACGGTCTGGCAACAGCAATTCAATGCGATGGTCAGTTCACTCATTCAGTTAACCGATAAGGTGCTTCCAGATATGTACGCGGAGGGCTGGGGGCGCATTATTACCAGCACCTCTTCCGGCGTGGTCGCGCCGATTGCCCGGCTGGGAGTATCTAATACCCTGCGCATGGCGCTGGTAGGCTGGTCTAAAACGCTGGCCGCGGAAGTTGCCGCCAGCGGAATTACGGCGAACGTGCTGGTACCGGGGCGCATTGCCACCGAACGCGTTGGTCAGCTTGACGCCGCGCGTGCCGCGCGTGAAGGCGTGAACGTCGAGACGGTACGCAGCAACAGCCAGCGGACGATCCCGGTCGGACGCTACGGTCGCCCGGATGAGTATGGCGCGGCGGCGGCGTTCCTGGCCAGCCAGCAGGCGTCGTTCATCACCGGCAGCGTATTGCGGGTTGATGGCGGCATGATCCCCTCTCTTTAATGTGGAAAATGTCGATGAATGAGGCTATACGCAGTACGACGCTGGTGATTCGCGATGTGTTGCTGTTTGATGGCGGCGGCGAGCCGCCGGTCCCCTCGGATGTGGCGATTTCTGGCGAATATATTACGACCATCGGAGCTCCGGGTTCACTGGTCGGGGAGCATATCGTTGAGGCAAACGGTCTGGCGCTAGCGCCGGGGTTTATTGATGTTCATACCCATGACGACCGGGCGTTGTTAATCCCGGGAATGATGACCGCGAAACTCTCCCAGGGCGTGACGACGGTGATTACCGGCAACTGCGGCCTGAGCCTGGCTCCGGCGCAGATGACGAACGTTCCCGCGCCGCTGGATCTGATAGCGACTCCCGAGTGGCTACGCTTCCCCCACTTTGCCGACTATCTGGCCGAGCTGGCCAGTAGCGGTATTGCCGTCAACGCAGCCTGCATGGTGGGACATACCACGCTGCGCGCCAGCGTGATGGGCGATTCGCTGGATCGTAGCGCCAGTGAAGATGAGTGTTCCCGAATGCGTGAACTGCTTGAAGAGTCTCTTGCCGCCGGTGCGTTTGGCTTCTCGACCGGCACCTTCTATCCACCCGCTCGGGCAGCCACTCTCGATGAGATTGTCGCTGTGGCTGAACCGCTGGCGCGCTACGGGGCGTTCTACGCGACCCATATGCGTAACGAAGCTGAAGCGGTACTGGACTCGCTTGAAGAAACCTATGAGATTGGCCGTCGGTTGAGAGTGAGGGTGTTGATTTCTCACCATAAATTAGCCGGAGTGAAAAACCACGGTCGCTCGCGGGAAACGCTGGCCAGTATTCAGGCTGCCCGCGATCGCCAACCGGTATCGCTGGATTGTTACCCCTATAACGCCTCATCCACGACCTTAAATCCGGCCTTTATCACTAGAGCGGCAAGGGTGCTGGTGAGCTGGTCTACTCCGTATCCGCAGCATGCTGGAAGGCTGCTGGCTGAGATTGCGGCTGAATGGGGTATTAGCGATGAAGCGGCAGCGCAGCGGCTGATGCCCGCCGGGGCTATCTATTTCATGATGGATGAGGACGATGTCCAGCGTATTCTGGCTTTCCCGCCAACGATGATCGGCTCTGACGGCATGCCACACGATGAGCATCCGCACCCGCGCTTATGGAGTACCTTCCCCCGCGTGCTGGGTCATTACAGCCGCGAACTAGGGCTGTTCCCGCTGCACACGGCGGTCAATAAAATGAGTGGACTTCCCGCTGCTGAGTTGGGTATTGACCGGCGCGGGCGGATTGCAGCTGGATATTATGCCGATCTGGTGCTGTTTAACCCTCAGACGGTAAAGGACAGCGCAACTTTTGCGCAGCCGCGAACCCGGGCTGAAGGGATTGAGAAGGTGTGGGTCAATGGCCACCTCGCCTGGGATGATGGTGAAATTCGTCATCAGACGGCGGGGCAGGTCATTCACCGGTGAACAGTAGATTGTTGTCCTGAAGGGAATGAGAGGTTCGAAAAATCGCTCATCAAAACTCATGTGCGATTCCCTTTCTTCAATGTCCTGATATAGCTTAAGTTACTTGCTTAATTGACATTTCAGCGATTTCAATCTCAGCACCATTTTTGCGACCTACACTTTTTGTGTAGGTCTCCCCATCAAGTTCATCAATGATTTTCTCAATGAACTTGTTATTTGCGTACAGGCGGCTCCCCGCACTGCTTGCGAGCCTGATTGACCATATCCAAAAGAGGAAAAGAGTTAACGTTGGATAACAAATGGATGATATCTGTCCAATCATATCCACTACGGCAGAAACCAGGAGTAATCCAATGCATACAAGGGGTTATGATTGATAAAAACATCACACCCAAACTAACTGATGTAAATTGATGAAATATGCATTGAATAAAAAGCAACTGGTTGAAAAGGTAACTCTTTGCATGAGCACCATAGATCGCCTAAATAGCTGCGCCTAATACCGCTACACTTTTGCCAGACCATGTTTCCCTCCGGGGAATGGGCTGGCTGTTTCCATAAAATGGCGAACCTTTTTCAGTAACTGCCACATTGAGCGGCACTGGTGATTACGGGTTATCGTGTCATGAAGCGCCTGCCATAACCGCTCAACGTGGTTCACCCACGGCGAGTAAACCGGTTGGTAAATTACCCTGAATTTGGGATTTGCTTTCAACCAGCGCTGTGTTTCACGGCTTTTATGGATAATATAGTTATCCACGATGAGCGTGATGGTTTTTGCCCGTCGGTATGTGGCTTTAAGGTGCTTCAGCAGGCTGATGAACAGCACCGAACTTTTGCTGTTGCCGCCCACATAGCTGACTTTGCCCGTTCCGCTGTGCAATGCTCCGGCCAGATAGTATTTTTCGTTCTGCCCCGGCGTCACAACCCGTTTTTGCTGCCCGCGTAACTGCCAGTCTGCGCCGATTTTGGGGTTGAGATGGATATCCACTTCATCCTCATAAAAAACCGGGTGTTCTGCGCTGCATTCGCCCAGTGCTTTATGGATTGCAGCCATTTTTTCATCCTTATGAGGATCGCGGATACACAACGTTGGTGCGGCTCTGCCCCATACCAGTCCGGCAGAGGGCAGCCAGCGACGCACAGTCCCGGCATGCAACTGGAACCCGGTTATCTCATTGATTTTTATCGCCAGTAATTCGGTGCTCCAGCGTGAACGCTGATAACCAAAATCACAGGGAGAATGTTTTATCAGTTCACGTAACAAGGTACAGATATGCTAAAAAGGCCAGCGTCGGGAACGTCCTGCGGGCAAGGATTTCAGGCCTTCAACACCTGATACAGTGAACCAGCCAATCCAGCGCCCAACGGATGAACGGGCACAACAGAGTGTTCTGGCAACATCGCTGATCCGTTCACCCCGATGAAGCATCAGCATGGCCGTGAGTCTGCGGGCATGATTTTTATCGCGTGTTTTATGGATAGCTTTCTGCATCAGGCGTCGTTCGTCACGAGGTATTGGTGCTATGATCGGCATCGCTCAGTCCGGTTGGTGATTTGTTTTGATTTGGCGATTGATCAGATCGCACAATCCGGGCTGAGTTCCCTATAAGTGATCTACTATTCTGCGCAGCTATTTAGATAGCTGCATACTAGACCTATATTTTCCATACTGGAGTGAAACTAGCATGCTAACACTCCCCAACACCGGCTAGTTTAGTATGCCAATGTTTAAGTCATATGTAGCATTTATGGACGTAGTATGGAGGAACATTGGCCTATTGTGATAAAACATATTTCATCTCAGGCGCTTTAGAATGTATCTCTCTGACTTTTGAAAATGGTCACTACAAGGGGGGACATTTAGGATTGATTTGTTGTGACAGGATGTTTACACCCTGAAAAGAATCAGGGGATAATGCTCTTCGATTCTGGACGATAACTTCAATCGTTATTTAATGAAAATCTTAGTGCTACAGCAGCGAGGTCAGAAAGATAAGTTTCATCAAATACCGCATTTTGCATAGCTTCGATAGCAGATTTGTAATATTTTTGGCAGGCATAATCATACTGATTAGCAATTCTTTCTATTAAGTCAGATGTTATACTTTTCCGCTGTAGTTTATCAGAGTTGATAATTTCAATAGCAGTATTAATTTTGGCTAATTCTTGCGCCATAGACTGAAGCAACAGAGAAGAAATATTCTTTGGTAGATAACGTTCACCTGAAAGAAAACGGCGGAAGGTTTTTAGATCTACTTTCATTTCTCGAGATAAAGGTGATTTCCACCGATTTCCGTATACGACTTGACCAACTTTCTGGATTTTTTCTCTAGGATCCATACTATTTTCCTACTATATCTGTTAGATATCTAAAAGTATAACCTTTTTTTAAATCATATCTACCTGATTTATGAATTAGAATGTGGTAAGCTGAAATAAGTCGATATGGTTAGTTCCCCCAGATGAATGTAAATAGCATTGTTTTACTTTGATAAACCGTGTGCGTAAGTCATCGCGGCTAATTTAGACGTGGAGACATCACAGCCCATATAAACATATGGACTTTTATTTAGTCATTCTCATTATGTGTATCTGATGATTCTGGAGTATCTCTGATCTATTTACGATAGAGACTTCCCTTACCTGCCCTGGCTCTATCCCAAAGTTCATCATCCGTCAGTGTTGTTTGAATAAGTTCAATGGGTACACCAGCGTCATTGATAACTGCCACGAAGTAATTATCAATCGGTTCATAGGGGCCGAGGATTACCTCTTCTCCACTGATGGCTGCTGTCAAGTTGTCAACTTTAAAAGCAACGTGAGGTATAGTTTTCAGTAGGGGGTGCAGTGGAGACTCGTCAGTAAAACGATGCCACTGGACTTTAAACTTTCCGGGATTATCGATCGTGAACATTCCAGCCTTCTCACTAAACATTCCCTCGCATTTCCTATCCTGTAACGGAATTCCAAAGTGATGAAACTCATAATGTAATTCTTTTTTCATTGCCATATTCCTGGATTAAAAAGTATCCTTAATTCTACAAGAATGAAGCTCAATGCAGATGCAACAGCAATCCACCTCTGTATGTATCCCGCATAATCGTGCCATTCATATTTAGACAGCATCCGGCATAATGAATCTACCAATCAAGGAGCGCGCTATGTGTAAGACCCGTTTTACTGAGCACCAGTTCATTGCCGTGGCTAAGTCGATTTAGGCAGAAAACATACAGCTACTCCTTACGAGGCAAATGTCTGATATCAACTGGCAAACCGAACAGATAACCCTGAACCTCATGACATCCCTCTTCCTCCAGAATCCGCAATTGCCCGGTGGTTTCAATTCCTTCGGCGATGATCGGTGTATTAATCGAGTTAGCCAAGGAAATAATAGCTCGCACGAAAGAGCGTATCTGGGGATTAATTTCTACATCGGTTATAAAGCTGCGGTCAAGTTTTATGATATCAAAACTAAACTCACGTAGCATACTCAGCGACGAATAACCGGTACCGAAATCATCAAGCGCAATACTGATACCCATTTTCTGCAGATGATGCAGGACACTGTAGACCAGTTGCTTATTAGTAATAAAAGCAGTTTCTGTAACTTCAAACTCAAGCATACTTGCTGGGTATTCCGTCCGTTTCAGGATTTCTCTGACTTTTTCAGTTAATTTTCTGTGACGCAGTTGCACCGGTGAGATATTGACAGAGATTTTTTTGTCCAGTTTATTAACCTGCGATTCAGTACAGACTTGCTCCAGCACCCAGTAACCTAAAGGCACGATAGATCCGCTCTCCTCGGCAATCGGAATAAATATCTCTGGCGAAATCATACCTAACTGTGGATGATGCCATCTTAATAGCGCTTCGTACCCGGTCACATTAAGGTCTTTAATGCAGCGAATTTCCTGGTAGTGAATTGTAAACTGCCCTTTCCCGATGCCAGAGCGAATATCTGCCGCTAGCATGTTACGCAGGCGGGTTTTATTATCCATTTCCGGTTCATACCAGCAGATCTTATTATCGAGGCTGTTCTTAGCGCGGTACATAGCCAGATCGGAGTTGCCAAGCACGGTGTAAATATCCGCACCATCCCTGGGGTAAAGAGAAACTCCAACACTGGCCGAAACGGTAATGTCCGTGTCGGCGAAAACCTTTTTACCACTAAAGCAGTGCCAGAGTCGTTTGCTGAATGCCACTGCTTCACTTTCATGATCAAAAGGCTTAATCGCTACAAACTCATCGCCACCGAATCGGGCGACCATCTCTTCTTTCTGAAAGGTTTTAAGCACAGCGCTTGAAATGTGCTGTAATAGCTTATCACCAATAAGATGACCTTCCTGATCATTGATTTCCTTAAATTTATCTAGATCAAGAGTGAAAACGGCAAAGCTCCGAGCATCGTTGCTGACAATCAGCCTTTCAACATAAGCAAAGAACTCTCCCCGGTTGGGTAAACCGGTTAGGACATCATAGCGCGCCATCCACGCCATTCTGTCAGTAATCTCTTTTTGTTCACTGATATCACGAGTGATTTTAGCGTAACCTTGCAGATTACCTTGTTCATCACGGATCGCATCAATAAGCACATGTGCCCAGAAACGGGAGCCATCTTTGCGGTATCGCCAGCCTTCTCCCTCAAACTGACCGGTACGCAGTGCCATTTCCAGATTTTTTTTCGGGGCTGATGTGTGCTGCTCAGTCTCGCTATAAAAGATACCAAAATACCGACCGACAATCTCTTCGCTGAGATAGCCTTTCGCCCGACGGGCACCTTCATTCCAGCTGATAATTAAACCTTCAGCGTTCAACATGTAAATAGCATAATCTTTAACACTTTCAACAAAGTGTCGATATGCAATATCAGTTAGTTTATTGTCAGTTATGATAAATTGCTCTCTTTTGCTCGATCGTGGAAAAACGCTCCTGGTATACCAGAATCAAGTTACGTTAGAAACATACTTGACTACTCCCATTGACATAAGCATACACTGAAAATCAAAACTTCGTTGCAGTATATTTCCTAGGCAGAACACTTTGCCATTGCGGTAGTTGCTGGTCTAGTTGATCTGCAAGTTGATGATAAAATAAAGTACATGATTGAAGTAGTGTGCCTGAGCTAACCGATATGCCAGTTCAGTTACCAGCTGGCATTGACGATACGTACATGCTGTGACCGGCCCCCGGGATTAGATACAACCTTCAGTTAGTAATGTCGGTTGTGTGACCCTGACCCCGGATATGATCCAGTCGTAAAGGAATAACCGTCTTCATGTTGGCTGCATATTCTGCCAACCGGCAGACTTCTCAGCGAATTCGGATAGCGTCATCCAGCCCAGTGCAGAATGGGGACGCCTCTGGTTATAGTGTATGCGCCAGGTTTCGATTTTGCACTGTGCATCCTCCAGAGACATGAACCAGTTCTCGTTCAGACATTACTGTCTAAGCCTGCCATTGACCGGCTCCACTGTGGCATTGTCCATCGGTATTCGCGGCCGGGAAAAGTCTATGCGGATCCCCCGTTCATACACCCACTTGTCCAGCATTTTCCCTGCAAATTAAGAGTCGTTATCGGTTTTCATCTGAGCGCAATGGTGTTCAGCATCTCTGCGACCTCCGTTGAGCGCAGATTCTGGCCCACGCAGATCCCCAGACATTCGCGTGTAGAGATCAATGACTGTCAGCAGACGTAACCGATGCCCGTCAAATAAGGCGTCAGAGACAAAGACATTATTCGGATACAGCCCCTGAGGCTGGGGCTGTCGGCGCTATGCCGATTTATTCCGGCGTGGGCGTTTGAGACGCAGGGACAGCCCCTGCTCGCTGTAGAGTCGGTAAATGCGTTTATGATTATCCCGCCAGCCCCCCGCCTGAGCATGACGTGAGCCCTGCGGTAGCCATAGTGAACCCGGGTTTCGGTGATCTCCCTGATACGGAGCCGCAGCGCACTGTCGTCTGCTGCTACAGAACGGTAGCGGAAAGAGCTGCGGCTGACCCGTAGCGCAAAACAGACATGCCTCTCACTGGCTCCGTAGCGTGCCTGCAGGTCCCGGACCCATACGCGCAGACGCGCCAGCGTCAGTTCTTTTTTGCCAGCACATACTGCAGCATGGCCTTGTCGAGGCTCAGATCGGCAACCAGCTTTTTAAACCTGAGATTCTCTTCCTCAAGCTGCCGCATGTGTTTCAGCTCCGAAGGAGAAATCCCGCCGTATTTCTTGCGCCATATATAGAACGTGGCATCAGAAATGCCCAGCTTACGGCAGACCTCCGGCACGGACGTCCCCAGTTCAGCCGGCTTCAGGGCATAGGCAATCTGCTCTTCGGTGAATCGTGATTTTTTCATCGGCACCACCTCCGTTCAGTGAGCGTAGATCATGCCGGCATTCTGTTTCTTAGTGGCGCAGGATTTCAGGTCAGGGTCAATCAAAACCACATTGTACAACCCAGTTCAATTGCTGACCGGGATTGATTGCGATATCCATTAACGACTCCTCAATATCGAGTAAAAATACATTATGCTCAGTCATAAAAGCTCACCACCGCATTCTGTCCGACTCGGGTTGATGGTTGTTTATCAAATGCCAGAATGCATTCTACAACCCGTCCCTGGCTCTGCTGGGCATTCTCTTGCAATTGGCTTGCCGCAAAGGTGGAGCTGATGCGGATGACGTGCGCTGGGGGTAAATCCACCCGTTCGCTGTCATTATCAATTTACACCTTGGCCTGCATACCGACTTTCACCCCCGCTAAATAACTTTCATTTAACTCAGCTCTAATAATGAGCGGTTTAATAGGTAAAAAGAGTGCGGCTGGCTGCCCGCTGGGAATAAATGTTCCGGGCTGATCGTTTAATTTCACGATAGAGCCAGCAAAGGGGGCTTGCAGATCAAGCTGTGCTCCACGTGCTGTCAGTCGGGCTACCTTCTTCATTGAAACCAATGTCAAAGAGCCTGCATGTCCCTTTTTTGCGTTCTTCAGGTACCGCTTCATGGGCACCAATTTTATCCTCCAGCATTTTGGAAATTACGCATAGATGAT
Organism: Klebsiella sp. X1-16S-Nf21; assembly: GCF_002837615.1. Classification (NCBI taxonomy): domain Bacteria; kingdom Pseudomonadati; phylum Pseudomonadota; class Gammaproteobacteria; order Enterobacterales; family Enterobacteriaceae; genus Klebsiella; species Klebsiella sp. X1-16S-Nf21. The sequence continues at coordinate 14,159 of NZ_PJDK01000029.1, read as the reverse complement.
AAACCCCTGCCTGAGCGGAGTAGCGCCACACTTTGCCAGGCGCAACATCCTTACGGGTATGTTCCCGGTCATCCCAGGGAAGCATGGCTCCTGCGCCTACTTTGTAAACCGGGTTGAGTTTGTCCCGGGCATTTTCCTTATCAATATCCTGAGGGGTTAATGCTTCAATGGCTTCCCAGAAGAGGAACACATTTTCGGTTTTTATTGATGATTCATTCACGTAAACCTCACTGTTCTGTCTGTTCCTGACGTCGTGACTCCCGGTAACACACTACGAAGACGGTCTGCTTACCCGGCCGGGAGAAGAAAACGTCAGCTCCCTGAATTTACCGGGCAGAACTGCCGGGGTGCTGTGTCGATGGCCGAGGAAAAAAGTAACTTTCCGGACCTGTGCAGCGCATAAACAATGACTGTTTTTCATAGCCAGTCAGCGATAACAACTGTGTATCCCACGGATACACTATGTTCTATGGCCTGTAAAGCCCCCTTTTTGAGATGAGTCCATAAAGTTTCCTTTCGTTTAAGCCGGTGTTAGTGGATAGATATTATTAATAACTTGAGCAATATACTGATGTGCCAACTTGATGACAGTTGGTTTGTACGGGGGTATTCTGCTGCATGATTTGACCAGCCGCTATCATTCTTTCCCCCATGCCCTTATCGTGATAAATATTGGTCGCACCATACTGAACAACAAAACCGTTATTTAGTAACACTTGATAGTCCGCTTTATCCCATGACCAGTCGGACATGAATCGATTCGAATAGGTTAACAGTTCAGCTGTACCTTGTGTTTGCACACCATCAGGAGACCCCAGCTTGTTAATCACATCTGTACGACTCATACCTTGTCTGATTTTAGAAAATTTCTCTCCCGTTACACAGGAAGTTAGTACAAAAGTGACAAAACACAGTATGATAGTACGAATGAACATAACATTTTCCTCTTTATGATTTTGTTTAAAATATGTGGCATTAGTTGATTTTATTCGTTAACGTTCATCTTATGCTGCTTACCATTTTATGGGATCAAGCTGCTATAAAATTAGATTATATTTATGGAGTTGTTATTGTTTATTGTTTATTGTTTGCATCTTTAAGTGTCTTCTTAAAGTAAGGGTGTATCTTTATTGCAAGAAGCATTGATAGCGCTGGGGATAAAATACAGGCAATTAAACCAGTAAGTAGACTTGCCCCCAAAAACATCATGAGTCCGTGAGGGAATCCTACAATACTAAAAACGATCAAGAAAGTTCCTCCCCAGCGGCTTGCTTTCTCAATAAGCCAGTAAATGGCTATATTAACAGGCTTGAAAAATATTCTTGCGTAGTCAGTGTAATGATCAGCTCCTAAACTGTACTCAGCAGGTAACATGAAACCGCGAAATAAAACATTCAAAGAAAACACTATAATTCCAGCAACAAGCATTTTATTCCCTATTCTATGTCAATATATTAATTCTGAGCGGTTGTCATATCGCCCATGTTTCTTCAAGGTCGCTTATTTCTTCTAATAAGCTTTCGTCCACTATTTTAGTAAAATGTACTTGTCAGTGCCTCCCCTACGAATTTATCCCGCTGCCATAGAACCTGTTCCAGTAGTCGGGATCTTTCTCCGCTTTCTACGCATGCCAGGGTATTGAGGAATATCGTTCTTTTAAGTGTAGCGCCCCGGCGCCTGCCGCTCTAACTCGTGGACAGGAACTCCAAGCGCGTAGCATTCCATCAGTAAGGGGCTGGCCTTCACCTGTGCGGAAGGTTCGGGTTGTGAAGTCGTATCTGACATTATCTATCTCCGGCAGAGTGTTTTTCACTGAGCACAATGATGCTTCTATCATTGAACTGATATTGTAAATATTATTTCCTGATCGCCATTTTAAAGGTGGTATTCCTAGCATATTTTCACCGCTGAGCTGGCGTTCATGCGGCTCAATATGTTCGGTGCCACCATGTTTGATCGCTGAAGACAGCATCGCCTCAGTACGTCTTCGTATCGCGATATCAGATAGCCCTGCTGGATCGCCAATAAATATTCGCCCGGTATTCAGAGCATAATCGGCTACTGCCTGATATGCAGCGGAACCAAACTCTCCCTCCATCAATTGACTAACATCAAACCACACAATTTCTGGTTTACGGTAAATGTATATATTGACATCGTTTTTGATGGTAACGCGAACAAGCTCAACACCATCAGGATTACAGTTATCATCTAAGCATTCTTCTGTGAAGTTGATAGTTCCCCATGGATATATCAAGTCAAATGTACGTTGCAATGAGTGAATTCCTGTGGCTTTCGGATGTTGAAACAATGTATTCATTGCCGATAATTCAATGATAAATTCAGCGGCAAATTCATATCCGTGGCGATCGGAATTTCTTACTTTATTTTCTGTCATCATCAATAAGTTTGTAATCGAATGATAAACTTATTCATGAATGAATCATAATTTACCATTGCGTACGACCTCATCACTTTGACGGATAAGAATAGTGTCATTTTCATTTGCAAAAACATTCTCTCTTTGTTTTTTACCTGATAAAAACCGTATGCTTTTTATTTTTTTTAGAATGACTGAGCCAGTTAGTCCCTTTGTGTTTTCCTCGTAGCATTTAAACCACGGCAGCTTATTCTTTTTGTAATCTCTGCTGGTTATGGGGGGGCGGGGCATGGGATAACCAGTTAGTTTGTGCCAGTCAGATGCATTAATCAAATGGATAAAACAGCGTGAACTATTATTTGTATCCCACGCTGCAGGTCCAAATACATCCTCTTTAATTTTCTGAGCAATTCGGCCACCAGCTCCCATTCCCATCAGACAGTAAAGGTCATTGTATTCTGGCTCCAGATAGTTCTTGCGTCGTTGCTTTCGTTTTGCCTCTCGTTCTTCTCTTTCTCTTTTAGCCTTCTGAATGGTATCATATACGGATGCTTTCATCGGCCAGGCGATAATCTGTAATCCGCCAACTTCTGCAGATCCTGTGACTTGCTCTTCTACTGTATAACCTGATTGTAAAGGTACAGAGGTAAATTGCCGTACTGTACCCTGGCCGTCATTAAAGCCATCCAGCCAATATTGACGTGATAAATCGATGAAGTCTTGAGGTTGATGAGATAATTCATTATGCCATGGTAATCCCGTGATGGCATTAATTTTTCCTGTAGCAATCTTCATAGCTATAGGATAATCACTGCTGAAGTTAATCCACATGGACTCTGAATTATATATTGGCATGACTACACCGCCTTTTTTGAGCATACAGGCGGGAATTTTTTCAGCGTAGTTATCTATATGATCCAACTGAAACCTTCCAAGCCCTGCAGGTAATGGATATATGCGGTCATTGTCTGGTACACGTAATGTTCGCTGAAATGAGACTGTTCCAGAGGCCTTCGGGTGCACTTCCGGAAATGAGATAACCAACTGATTCTGATGAAGTTCAATCACAATTCTCTCCTTTTACCATTCACCATCTGTCACCTCACGAACGATACGCAATACAGCTGCTTCAGGTGCGTCTTTTAACTGTCTTAACAACTGGGAAAAAAGCAGCGGACGTGAGCAGATAATTTCCTGTAAATCCGACGATATTTTCCCTGACATGGCTAGGACGACGTCAGGATCCAGTTGTAGTTCATGTGCAATTTTTTTCAGTGTAGCTTCTGAGGGAGGCGCGGTTTCTCCACGTTCGATCTTGCTGAGATATGCCGGTTCGATTCCTACACGCAGAGCAACCTGACGCAAAGAAAATGATTTGCTGTGTAAGCGCAGAAATTCACGCTGTTCTCTGAGTACGGTTCCTATGTTCATAGGTGTGTACTATATACTACACACAACACATCATCAATTATTAATTATGAATAAAATGTTCAGTGCGTTCACTTCAGGTCTGTTGCAATCCATCTTTGTGATTGAACACATAACTACCAAGCAACCGATTTTAAGGCTGAAGTGACCTGCACCCGGTGAGAGTTAAAAGGTTCCTACCATCGGGGACAGCGTGATGTGTTCCGTCGCTGGTACAGACACGATAGCCCTGGCCTGTGCGGCCTGAATCTGAATTTCCAACAGCGGATGGACGAAGCCGCAGATACGGCGGACGACCCAACCGCCGTGGGGCTGGAGATGGCGCGGCTGATACGCACGGAGCTTGCCCCTTCGGCAATTTCCAGTTCGCCAATGCCGGAGGCTTCAACCAGAGCGATCAATTTTTCAAAGCTGGCAATATCCATAATTTTCGGGTTCCGCAGAAATAGGAAATGATGTACCCGATTGCGCAATCAGCGGTGATGCAGTTATAGCTGAGCTGGTAGGCGATATTTCATAGGAAGCTCAGGTGGTGGGATAAGAAAATATGAGGGTCAAACTGGTTACGGACGTACCTCTTGCTATCTGGATTATCATCTGAAGTAGAGGATCGCCTGTAAAACGGAAAGTCTCAAACGGTAAGGACGTTTTTTAACAAAGCGAAGCTGACAGGCTGCTTTAAGCGAACAGCGAACGTCGGTTTTCACGAAACAAGTTTCGCACATCATTTCGGGAAATATAAACAATCCGGGATATACCGGCCTGATAATCTCAACCAGACTCAAGGCCAAGAGTTTCCCGACGCAGTAGGGCCCATTCAATCAATGCCGCCATAGATGGACCCAGTGCTGTTCCTAGTTCCGTGAGGGAATATTCAACACGAGGCGGGACTTCAGGATAAAGCGTCCGTAGTACAATCCCATCCTTTTCCAGTTGCTTAAGCTGCTGTATGAGCATCTTTTGATTTACACCCTCTATCCTACGTTCAAGCTCAGAAAAGCGCAGTGGAACTTTAGCGGCGAAAGGCTGGCATAAAATTATTGTCTTCCATTTACCTTCAATAATCTTCAGTGCTTCGCTGGTAACCTGCGTCCATACGAGTCGTTGTTCAGGTTCATCACAACGCCAATCTCTTTCCATACTTACCTCCAGGTAAGCAACCCACTATCTTGTAGGTTCTTGTTGTTATCACAGTATGGGATTAGTGTACCCCCTATTGCATACAACTTCAGGAGTTAACTATGAAAATCGGCGTAATTGGTACAGGCAATATTGGCGGTACGCTTGCACGTAAGTTAAGCGAAGCTGGGCATGAGGTAAAAGTGGCAAATTCACGCGGTTTAGACGCTGTAAGGAAATTTGCCAGTGAAATTAACGCAGTGCCGGCGGACATTCATGGTGTAGTTACTGACATAGATGCCGTTATTCTGTCAATTCCATTCCCGGCGGTGAGTAGTCTGCCTGATGGGCTTTTCTCGGGTTTACCTCCACATGTCCCTGTCATTGACACGAGCAACTATTATCCAGGTCTGCGTGATCCGCAGATTGCTGCGCTGGATGAAGGTCAGACGGAAAGTGAATGGGTTCAGGAGCAGATTGGGCATCCAGTTATCAAAGCCTTCAACAATATACTCGCCGACTCTCTGGCAGGACTGGGACTACCTGAAGGAAGCCGCGGTCGCCTGGCAGTTGCAGTAGCAGGAGATCATCCAGCCGCAGTACAGGTCACGATGACTCTGGTTAATGATACCGGCTTTGACCCCGTATTTTCCGGCTCTATCGCTGAATCATGGCGTCAGCAGCCGTGCACACCATCCTATTGTTGTGACTGGGAGGCTGCCACCATGCTTCGCGCTTTCCCTCTGGCGAAAAAGGGAGAAGGACGGGCCCGTCTGCCTTCACTTTATGCCAGCTTCGGTAAGCTGGGTGAGACACCGACTCATGAAGATATTCGACCAGCATGTGAACATGATCGGCTTCTCCGTCACATTCTTTCAGTACAGCACCGAAATCACCGCAAACTTCACCTGCATACTGATTTACTTTTTCCAGATGTAACTCACCGAAAACTTTACGGCGGTACTTAGTCACAAAAACAATGTGAACATGTAATAAATAGGCAGAATGACGACTTCTGTTTATTTCCTGCACCTGTTGACTCCGTGATGTGCATATGGTTATTTATACAGGTCATCTCAATACACACTGAGTGCAAAATGCTAATCCAGAAAGCGTATAAATACAGACTCAACCCGACAGATGCACAGGCGCAACGACTGCGTCAGATGTGCGGCTGCGCCCGTTTTGTCTGGAATTACGCCCTGGCAGAGACGCAGCGTATTCTTGAGGCCGGACAAAAACTCCCTTCCGCCTTTGACCTGAATAAAATGCTGACAGGATGGAAGAAATTACCTGACCTGGCGTTTTTATCTTTTTGGGATTATTACAGACGATGTCTACATTAAAGGCACTGTTAGATTTTTAAAGGATGGTCTAATTGATGGATTTAAAAATAATGAAACCAACAGAAGCATATACAATGCTTATGGAGAACGTAGCTTCAGTGTTAGATTGCCGAGAACAGGGCATACAATCTGGTGTCTTGCTAGAGGATATGGAAGACCTGGAAGCAATCAATTGGTTGAATTCTTTAACATTATGGCATGGTGGATACGATAGAGTTTTCTCACCTGGCATCTTTAACGGTTTTCTTGTTGAATACTGTAAGCCCGAGTATGCCATCGGCCTTCAACACTTTTACCCTCAACTCGCAGCGCGAGAAGGGATTGAATTAACTAATGAAATATGGGACTCATCAATCGATATTCTAATAAACATTTATGATTATGCTTTAAGAACTCGCGAATTAGATGGTAAACAGCATTGGGGCGTAGTCTTCAGAGATGACTATTTGCAGCAATGGGATAATGCATTCCTGAATAAGAGAAGACCAGGTCTTATAATACCAAATTTCTTAAAAAAATGGTTGAGGCTAAGCTAATCGTCCAAAAGTTAGTTACGAAATTTGTTGGTACTAAATTTCTTACTTTACGATGAGCGATAAAGGGAACCGCATGGCTCCCCCATCAGCAACTGGCAATGTTTGTCCAGTCAGACAGACACCAGCGTTTTAATTTCTTCCACACCAAACGCTTTGCACTTCATTTGCGTTTTCTGCCCAACAGTTTCAGGTGCTTTCCACATGCCGTATAATTTGTCTTTCTCTGCCATAAATTTTGCGCCTTGCAACTCGCATGACGGAGCCTGTTTTTTATCATTCCATGTGGCATTTACAACGAACGTCAAGACCTTACCCGCCTTTAATTCTGTCGGCATATCGTAGGAGAAGGAGACAGTCGACGCGTGTTGGCTGTTATCCGCAACCGTCATCGATGAGGTATCTACCCCGGCAGTTTTGAGCTCATTGATAGCTGCCTCGCGGCTTGCACCGCTACTTTCCTGCTCTTCTATCTGTTGCTGAATCCACCCTTTATCACTGGATGTAAGCGAGGATGCATGGCTGTTGTTGCTGCTCATCATCCAGTACATAAGTGCAAGAGTTGTCCAGTCTGTCCCACTTCGCTCACGTTCACGAATGACAGTGCGTACGTTATCCGGAGCCGCCTGACGCAGGTTACTATAATCCCGCCCGGAGGTTCCCGGGATGTGCTGAGTTGGCGCGATTGACGACGATTTTTCGGAGGTTGGACTTGATGCAGGTAGAAGCGCTTAACAACATGTCAGGTAATGGTACTACCCAAAACTGATATCACTCATAAGGAAAAGGAGATTCACTATGCCCGTTAAACCGGATCTCATGGCTTCCTCAAAGCCCCATACAGGAGCTCAGCGTAAAGAAAAGAGAGATATCGCCGGCAAGCATTTATCTGAGTGTATCGCTGTGCTGGAGGAACTGGTAGACACATATGACCCTGATACCGAGGGTCCATTCAGTGCATGCCATCCTCGCACAGGTGCCGCGAGCATGAAGCGACAGCTTGAGAACATCCTCAAAGCGCTGAAAACAGCAAAAGTTTGATTTGATACAACGACAATTGGAAATGCTCCATTGTTTTTGTTTAGCTGTAAAAGCTGGCTTTCAACGAAACTGTCAGACAGTCCAACCCCTCTTGATGAAGAAGATTTCGCGATATAGAAGGTGTTCCTGAACTGGACTATTTCAGACTGGTGACCAGGTATGACCGGTAATACTCTGTGTTAAACTGGTTTGCGATTCATTTCCTCCCTGTGTAGATAGATGAGTGTCTTTGCCCGCCGATCGTGCGGGCTTTTTTATTTTCCTGTCTACAGGAAAAAGGGGCTACCAGCGCACTGGTAACCCCTTCATAAAGCGCTTCAGGCATGTCCAGACAGTTCAGCCCCTGTATGGCGGAGGTTGCCCTCCGCCGGGGTTGGCTACTTAGCGGATGTCGGGTAGCAGCAGCACATTACTGTACCACCGCCCCCTAAGAACGGTACGTGCGAGTTTCCCCGCATACCGCTCAAGCCTTTGAAAGTCCTCATTCAACTGGGACCGGCGTCATTACTGTGTAGTTGCCGATGGCAATTTGGATGCAGCAGGACTAAGTTTTCCAGATTGTCACTTCCGCCAAGAGATTTCTTGAGGATATGATGTATGTTCCACCCAGTCTTTCGAGTTATGGGTTGTTCACACAAAGGACAGTACGATCCTTGTTTCCTCCATATTACGAGGATTTTCTTCTGACCCTGTCGGGATTCTCTCCAAGAGTAATCTAATCTCTTTTCAAAATACTCTTCCCATTCGGTATCAAACGGATTTGCCGCCCCTTTGATTTTCACATGATGGAAAATGTGCACAGCTCCGGCTCGCTGGAGAACATATTTTCGTCCATCCGAGTCGATACCTTAGAACATCCCGTTCCGCATTTTGATAGTCGTATGGTACTTACGAAATACCCATCGGCGGCTCTTGCCTGGATGCCTTCTTGCACACCATTGCCATATTTTTCGCCAGATCTGGTGATCAACATTGTTGAATGTACTGGCCGATGCCACATGTCGATGATAGTTTGCCCACCCCCTAATTAGAGGGTTTAGCTTATAGATCAACAGCCATGCGGGGACGGTTTTATTTTCATCAATAGTATTTCTGACCTTTGCGAGAAAGGATTTCACGTTTTTCTTCGCAGGTCTGATAATAAGCTTATTATCAAAGCGTCGAATGTGTTGCCCAAGAAAATCAAACCCATCTGTTATATGTGTGATAACGGTTTTCTCTTTCGATAGTGTCAGTCCCCTCTTTAGGAGGAATGAAGTCACGAAAGGGAGTGGAGTTGCCCCCGCTAAATCGGACACGGTTAATTTATAGCTAGTAATGAGCTTCTGTATTCTCTCGGTGACTGCATTTTCAGTCCTTTATGGGGATGCCAGTTATTATAGTCTTCCATCCATTCTGTCAGTTTTTCCATTACGGTCACCGCATCCGGCAGGTCATTCACATACACGTAGTCACGCTTGAACGTTTTCACGAACGATTCAGCCATCCCATTGCTCTCCGGGCTACGCACTGGCGTCGTACACACGATGAACCCGAGTGAGGCAGCGAACGTCCTTGTCGCGTCCGCTATGTAGCAACTGCCGTTATCGGTCAGCCACTCAACGGCGTGTGGCAGGTAAAGCGTATTTCCAAAGCGCTTTTCTACACTCTCTGTCAGCAGATCCTGCACCATAACGCTGTTTATACCGCCTGTTGTGGCCGACCAACTGATGGCTTCACGATCACAGCAGTCAAGGCTGAACACCACCCGCACGACTTCCCGATTCCAGCAGCGGATTTCGAAGCCATCTGAGCACCAGCGCGTATCCGACTTAAGTGTCACGACGCTGCCGGTATGGCAGCGTTCTGGCTTTTTATGGCCAGATTTTGCCAGTAACAGGTTATTCGCCTGCATGATCCGATAAATACGTTTGGGGTTAACTCGCCAGTTATGTTCCTTCAGCGCACGATTGAGGTGCGCAGTCACGCGACGATAGCCGTTTGTTGCCCGCTCGCTGCATATCTGGCGGATAAGCGGTAACAGTCGGGCGTCATCGTCTTTGCTGTAGCGGGCTGACCGGTGCTGGCGTTTATCCAGTAACCGGTCATACAGATTCGAACGCGATACACAGAGCACTTCTGCTATTCGGATGAGGGGATATCGTCCGGTGGCAGCAATGGCATGCGCGATATCAACTTTTTTGCCTGGGCTATCTCAAGCGCGTCGCGAAGGATTTCGGCTTCCATCGTTTTGCGTCCCAGCATCTGTTCAAGCTGTTTGACTTTTTTCTCCAGCGCTTTGAGCTCGGAGACGCTGACCACCTCGTCGCCTGCGGCGATCGCAGACTTGCCACCCTCGTTCATGAGTCGTTTCCACTTAAAAAGAAGACTGGGAGTGATGCCATATTGCCGGGCAACGAGTGAGACGGTGTAGCCGGGCTGCATGGCGAGCGCTACAAAACGGGCTTTCTCTTCGGGAGTATAACGGCGGCGCTTTTGCTCGCCAGTGATCACTTCGATTCTTTGCACAGGACACTCCTTAAACATAGCTCTATGCCTATGTCTTACTGGTGAAGTGTCCGGTTTAAACGGGGGCTATTACAGGGAGCACCTCATTTTCCAAGATTTCTTTTGAACATCCAGATATGATGAAGTCATCAGCATAGCGAACCAGATGAACTTGGTTCTTCCATGATTTCTTCGAACGTTTCTTCCCAAAGCGAGTCTGAAGTTCGCCCTCCAGCCCATCCAGAGCCATATTCGCCAGCACAGGGGATATAATCCCTCCCTGTGGCGTTCCGGAGAACGTTTCGCTAAAAGAGCCTTTCTCGATGATTCCGGCTTTCAACCATTTTCGAAGTATATGCTTGTCCATAGGGATATGTTCAAGCAGCCAATCATGATTGATGTGATCGAAACAACCTTTAATGTCGCCTTCCAGTACCCATTTCGATGCATATCGGGAACTGTACATATTGCATACCTGTTGAATGGCATCAGCCGTGCATCGCGCGGGTCTGAAACCGTAACTGTTGTGGTCTGCAAGTGTCTCCGATACGGGTTCGAGTCCGGATAAGTGTAAGGCCTGCATTGCCCTGTCCAGCATTACAGGAATTCCTAATGGCCTCGTTTTGCCATTAGATTTTGGTATATGAACTCTCTTGAGTGGTCGGGATTTATACCCCTTCCTTTCGAGTTTAAACACCGCTGCCCATTTTGCTTCTGGGGTATTCCATATTTGTCCATCGACTCCGGGTGTATTACGCCCGTTGTTTTCAGTAACTCTTTTCACTGCCAGAGCTTTGGCACTGAAAGAGCGAACCAGCAATCGCTGCAATCGACTGACCGCGCGCCACTGTTGATCACTTGCTGCCTTCGCGATCCTCGTCTGTATGGTCTTAACGTGTCGGTGAGCTCGTTTCCAGTTAATGGAATGCCATCCGACGCCGTTGATGGCCGCAGTTACGCTATTCGTCGTAATTTCCTTACCTGCCATCCCTGAAGACCTTCTCAGATGTCACACGAACAAAGACCCGATGGAAGTCTGCCCGGTTTCCCGTGAGGCAAATTTTGAACCTCTATCCACACGATTACAGTATGGCATTCGCTTTCTCCATCCTCCTTTACCTGCATCTACATCAGGTTATCTTACGATTTCCCTGCCCATAGGGCATAAATACAGGCTTACCAAGTTCCGAACAACATACACATGAACGGGTTAGATTCTGTCTATCCGCCGGGGGAGTTATAGCCCATGCATTCCTACTACGAACAGGAATCACCATACCCCTTACCTTTTGGTGCAAGCCTGACAGCATCTTTGGCTTGTTTTATGTCACGACGTTTAAAACGACAGTTCACTATGTTAATCATACCGTTCAGCCTAGCGCCTTCGCCGCACGATGCTAGCAGCGATCAGTTCCTCTCACGATTTACTGAAGCAATATTTACTAAGCTACATTGTTCCAAGGGCTCCAGACAGAGCCGTTGCCAGCTTTGCCTGCCTCGGTAGGCTACAACTAATGGGATAGTTGGTTTTGTATAAATATCTATCAAAACAATATGTTGGACGACTTCTTGTCGCACTCGTAGGCCATAAAAGCCGCCACCTCCCTGGTTGTGTCCCTGTACCGGATTTCGCAGAGCGATTTTCTGGTCAGGTAGGTGAATGCCAGTAGTGTGAGACACACTATTAATACACACCATAACAGGTTACTAGGTGGCAGTTTCATAGCCTTTTTCTCCTTGCCTTACGGCAGCTAAGAGGCTACTCTGTTGGTGTCTAGTCAAGCAGATGGCCTCGTGTGGTGTACTGACCCCAAAAAGTTGGACAGATTAACCGAGGCATCAGAGAAAGAGTCCATTTAATACATGGGCTCTTTTTTGTTCCCTATAATGCTAAATAATCAATTTCGCAGCTGTATTATCCATTCCACAGCATTCCTACTGCACGTGCATTCTTGTCTAGCCAATAACTCGTTCACCATCTTCTCACATGAAGTATGTCTATTGAACTAACCGCATGCGCACTATTTAATTATTGCTCATAAAGTTCCGAACAAAAGGTCCTTTCGCATTACTGAGGGAGTCTGAGGAACAGTGTCCGCGGCTGAGTTTGTGATGGTTTGAAACCATGGTGAATGTAGAAATTTTTGGCTTCTTCTGTGAGCGCATGAACCATGATTGCACGTACACCTATATTCTCGGCAACCCGATAGCAACGAAGTACTGCATCATGAAGTAAATCAGCGCCAAGCCCTTTTCCGCGCAATGAGACATCTACCGCCAGGCGAGCGAGTATAATCACCGGTATAGGATCTGGCATGTTACGCCGAAGACTGCCTGTAGCTTCCGTATGGTTAACGCTACCGGTGGCCAAAGAGTAAAAACCAGCTACTTGCTTCGTACCCTTCTTGCAAACAACGAACGTTCGGGCAGCGCCAAGAGCTTGTTTTTTTAAACCTCTCTGTTTTAGCCATTCATCGAGGACGGTCTCTCCACTGACGAACTCAGCCAGCTGATGAGCGCTGGATAACGGCTCGGGCGCGGTTATACGTCCCACTGAGGTTTCCTTGCCAGTAGTTTATTAATGGCGGGCTCATCCTCGACTGGTGCATCGAGCATATCGATGAACTCTGCATACTGTTCGTCGTTAAAATTGAAAACACGGCGATCAAGGATCACATTCTCCGCTGCCTTGCAGGCCATCTCCAGGATAAAGTCGGTTCGCGATTTATGAAGGATCTCTGCAGCGGCATCGATGAGTGCTCTCTGAGACTCTTTAGCTCTTAGGTTGAGTTGAACATCTGATTTCATACACACCTCTCTTGTATAGCATTTGCTTTACAAAAATAGCACAACCACCACGTATAGCAAATGCTATACGTAAAATCATCGTTTTTTATATTTTTTTGAATACTGATGTCCGCTTTGTGCTGGGTGCGGACGCTCAGGAATTGAGTTTCAGGCACTTTAAAAGCGAGGCAAGCGACTCGACAGGTCCAGCGTGGCCACTAGGTGAGCGGGTTTCATCCCAGGGCATTGCATCATCAGTGCAGAAGTCTCCTGCACATTCCATGTCAAGACGTTCGTCAATTAAACCAACAGGAACCCAGACATAAGGTACGTCTCGCAGACTGTTAGGCACAGTTGAGCCACATACATTGCAAAAATCTGTACGGTACCCCGTTGGCTTAGACCATGAAGCAACGCAGTTTTTCCCCTTTATCCAGCGAAACTCACTGTCTTTCACTAGTGTGGCGAGATTGTAACCCACGCCGCTCTGCTTTCTGCAAAGCGAGCAATGACAACGATAAAACACTGCTGGTTTATGAGTAAGTTCAAATTCAATTGTTCCACACAAACAAGATCCATTCATTTCAAAACCATTCCTGCAAGGCCTAAGAGATTTTATGAAACATTACCATCTTTTTAGTACTGAATAGGAGTGCTCTTTTTGGTAACTCAAAATCAGCTATCAGTCGGTGTGAATATCCGCTCATCGCTGTGAGTTCAATGGGTCGATGCAACGCTATCCTTAATCAAGGGGGACGTTGCCATGAAACGAAGAACTCGGATTAACTACACGCCAGAGCAGAAAGCAATTATCTGGGACAGATATAAGCAAGGTGATTCTCTGCATGATATCGCCAGAATGTTCGACAGATATCATTCTTCCATTATGCCCACTATCCACCAGACTGGCGGCTACCGTCCTCCCGTGCGAAAACGGCACCGATTAGCGCTTTCGCTTGATGAAAGAGAGGAGATATCCAGAGGGCTGGTAGCAAAACTCAGTATCAGGGACATTGCCGCCAAATTATCAAGAGCGCC
>NZ_PJDK01000028.1:0-66053 GCF_002837615.1 Klebsiella sp. X1-16S-Nf21 | reverse complement strand
GCATACATAAACCAGGCGCGTGAGTCATGCACCTGGTCATCAAACAGCGCCCTCACCAGCCCGGCAGGCTGCTCCGCGTTGCTGGCCTCCCCGGCATCGGGAAAGAGGACGGCCACCCGGGCCTCTCCGTCACGCTTCATGCGCCGGTATTCGTGCACTTCATCATCGGTATTGAGAACGAAAATCACCGGCTGCAGCACGGTATCCAGCACCAGCTGCGCCAGGTTATCCGGGATACGGTAACCGTCGTGGTAATCCTTTCCGAACTCCTTCGCCGCGTCGAACAGCTGGGTTTGATCCATCTTTGGGTCAAAATCCTTCACGCCCGGCTGCAGAACCAGCTCATCCATCCTGTCAGGAGACTGGTTTGCTATCTGGTTCTGGCGAGCCCTGAGCACCGCCGCCTGTTTTTCATCACGAGCCTCTTCTGCCGCCTTCCGCGCGGCAGGCAGCGCTTCGGTATTCGTGGCGCGCTGATAGAAGGGCGTTTTCAGCATCGTGCCTCTGGCATAGCGGTCGATGCGCCAGGCGGTGATCCAGGCCATCTGCTCAGCAATGACGGTTTCCAGACTGCCGCCGGCGGCAAGTGGTTCGTAGTGAGAGGCTACTTCGGGATCGAACGCTTTCGGCGTGGTTTGGCCCAGAGTGAGTTCGCGCCAGGCGTTGAAGCGTGCACTTAAAACTTCAGATACGAAGAATTGCTCCCCCAAATCAAAAGGCATACTCCTCCATTGATCTTGAGACAACTCTTTAGGTAATACGGTCTTCGGTACTTTTAGTGGAGCGCCCGCGGAAAATGCTGAAGCGTACATATCATTTAAAACTATCTGAGATAGCAATAAACTATCATTCTCACCATTCGCTTTCCCCTGATCCCCCGGTGGATATCCTCCCCCGATATCCGAGTGCATCCCCGGGTAAACCACCTCTCTGGCACAGGGCGGGTATTTGCCGTTTGCCCGCCGCACCGAGTCCAGCGGAAAGCAGAGACGCTGCTCATGCCCGGAAACCAGGTGGACACATTTTTTTATCAGCCCGCCATAGGTTTCATCATCCGGCAGCTCCATCGTGCCGTCTGCCCAGGACATATGCCCGTCGGCAACCGGCACCACATGCGCCACCCCGACGGAGGCCACCGTATCCAGCAGCCCGAGAAACTCCACGCTGACGGGCAGCTGCATCCCGCCTGTATGCAGGCACTGCGGCGGTTTTTCACCCTCCGCCGCCGGCGGGGGCAGCAGTTCGCTCAGCCAGCGCACAAAGGTGCGCGCCGCTGCCGCGCCGCGGGAAAAACCATAGACATACAGCTTGATGCCTGTCAGTTTCGGCTTGCCCGGCTCAGGCTGAATCAGCATCGGCATCAGTTTCGGGGCAAGACCATTCAGCAAGCGAGTGAACTCTTCATAGCGGTTATGGCTGCCGCCAAACCACAGCCGGTTCCAGCTGGTGCTCATTTCTTTCAGTGAACGACGACTCTCTGTGGTGGTCAGCCATTTTTCGGTGGCACTAAACATCAGCACATCGATTATGCGCAGCAGCGCCCAGTTAATCCGATCCTCCCCCTTAACTGCCCCCACCAGACCCATGGTGGAATAGTCCGGGTCATTCACTTCCGGGAACGGGGTGCCCACGCCAGGCATATAGAACTTAAAATATTTCCCGTCCCCCCCGCCGTTATCATCAAACAGCTTGCTCTGTTCGTCAGATGGCACCCCGCCAGCCGTACCCGTTCCAATAGTTGCCCGAAACAGCCGGGCGATATTAGTCGGATGTTTCGGCTTCGCGATAAAAAAGTCATGATTTAAGTTATTACCGGTACCATCGAAAAACAGACTGATGTGCAGCGTCTTGCAGCACGGCGGCTCCACGCGCCGTCCCGCAGCCAGGCACAGTTCCTGATGATAGCGCCGCTCGTCGCTGTTCTGCTGATGGCAGTTCTGCCCAACCTGCAGCGCCCGGCCCGGCAGACGTCCCTGCGGCGGAAACGGCGGCGGGACCCAGGCGGCATGGGTTTCGGTTATTTCGGACATACAGCGGGCTCCTTCATCCTGACGGGCTCTTTTATCGGATAGTTCGCATTTCTCGGTGACCAGCAGCTGGTGGTCACTTTCACGTCATCGCAGGGCAAAAAGTGAACCGTAATGCCGCACACATCCTGGCCGTTATAGTCGGGTAGCGGGACGGTTTTGCTGTGCTGGCGGTTGTTTTGTTTTAAATTATCTCTCCACTCTCTGTATTTTTTTGAATCAGCAAATCCAGGAAAACCTTCAGTCGATGCCTCACCACTTTCCCAGTCAACGCGCACCGTCATACCCGGCGTCCAGCGGGCGGGCACGCTGAAGCAGCAGCCGCCTCCGCCGCCCTGAAACGGGCCTATAATGTCGATCCCCGACTGGCCGTTGATACTGAAGTGGTTAATTGCCCATTTGGTGTGGTTGATGGCTTTTATTGTGCCGCCACCGCCGCCTCCGGCCTGTGCGGCAGGCTGCGCGCAGCCGGTTAACAGCAGCAGACCCGCCAGCAGCGGGCTGATTAATGCAGATTTCATTGGACTCTCCCTGTCGGTTTGAGGGTGATTAAGTGAGGGTGATGCCATCCTGAGTAAACGAAGGCGAGCTACTTCGGACAGACGGCCGGCTCCTTCATCCTGACGGGCTCTTTTATCGGATAGTTCGCATTTCTCGGTGACCAGCAGCTGGTGGTCACCTTCACGTCATCGCAGGGTAAAAAGTGTACCGTAATGCCGCACACATCCTGGCCGTTATAGTCAGGCAGCGGGACGGTTTTACTGTGCTGGCGGTTCTGGGCCTTCATTTTCTTAGCCCAGGCAAGGTACTTTTCATCATTGCCAAAGCCAGGAAATCCTTCCATATCCCCCACTCCGGTTTCCCAGTCAACACGCACCGTCATACCCGGTGTCCAGCGGGCGGGCACGCTGAAGCAGCAGCCGCCACCGCCCCCCTGAAACGGGCCTATAATGTCGATCCCCGACTGGCCATTGATACTGAAGTGGTTAATTGCCCATTTTGTGTGGTTGATGGCTTTTATTGTGCCGCCACCGCCGCCTCCGGCCTGTGCGGCAGGCTGTGCGCAGCCGGTTAACAGCAGCAGCCCCGCCAGCAGCGGGCTGATTAATGCAGATTTCATCGGACTCTCCCTGTCGGTTTGAGGGTAATGAAGGGATGGTGATGCCATCCTGAATAAACGAAGGCGGGCTACTTCGGACAGACGGCGGGCTCCTTCATCCTGACGGGCTCTTTTATCGGATAGTTCACATTTCTCGGTGACCAGCAGCTGGTAGTCACCTTCACGTCATCGCAGGGTAAAAAGTGCACCGTAATGCCGCACACATCCTGGCCGTTATAGTCGGGTAGCGGAACGGTTTGGCTGTGCTGGCGTTTTTGGGCATCAATGTCTGCTATCCAGGCTTTGTATTTAGCCCTGTCGGCAAACCCCGGGAAACCCGCGGATGAACCCTGCCCGGTTTCCCATTCAACGCGCACCGTCATACCCGGCGTCCAGCGGGCGGGCACGCTGAAGCAGCAGCCGCCACCTCCCCCCTGGAACGGGCCTATTGAATCGATGCCCGACTGGCCGTTGATACTGAAGTGGTTGATCGCCCATTTTGTGTGGTTGATGGCTTTTATTGTTCCGCCACCGCCGCCTCCGGCCTGTGCGGCAGGCTGTGCGCAGCCGGTTAACAGCAGCAGACCCGCCAGCAGCGGGCTGATTAATGCAGATTTCATCGGACTCTCCCTGTCGGTTTGAGGGTGATTAAGTGAGGGTGATGCCATCCCGGGGAAACGGAGGCATGCTACTCCGGACAGACGGCGGGCTCCTTCATCCTGACAGGCTCCTTTATCGGGTAGGACGAACTGCCGTAGGTGTAACAGCTGGTGGTCACCTTCACGTCATCGCAGGGTAAAAAGTGCACCGTAATGCCGCACACATCCTGGCCGTTATAGTCGGGCAGCGGGACGGTTTTACTGTGCTGCCTCTTTTGGGCATCAATCCCTTTTTTCCAGGCCTTGTATTTTTCCCTGTCGGCAAATCCAGGAAAACCTTTAGAACCACCAACGCCTGATTCCCAGTCAACACGCACCGTCATACCCGGCGTCCAGCGGGCGGGCACGCTGAAGCAGCAGCCGCCACCGCCCCCCTGAAACGGGCCTATAATGTCGATCCCCGACTGGCCGTTGACACTGAAGTGGTTGATCGCCCATTTTGTGTGGTTGATGGCGTCAATGGTGCCGCCGCCGGCCCGGGCGGCTGGCTGTGCGCAGCCGGTTAACAGCAGCAGACCCGCCAGCAGCGGGCTGATTAATGCAGATTTCATCGGACTCTCCCTGTCGGTTGAGGGTGATTAAGTGAGGGTGATGCCACCCCTGGGAAACGGAGGCGAGCTACTTCGGACAGACGGCGGGCTCCTTCATTCTGACGGGCTCTTTTATCGGGTAGGACGGACTGCCGTAGGTGTAACAGCTGGTGGTCACCTTCACGTCATCGCAGGGTAAAAAGTGCACCGTAATGCCGCACACATCCTGGCCGTTATAGTCGGGCAGCGGGACGGTTTTACTGTGCTGCCTCTTTTGGGCATCAATCCCTTTTTTCCAGGCAAGGTATTTCGCCTCATCAGCAAACCCCGGGAAACCCGCAGATGAACCCACCCCGGTTTCCCAGTCAACGCGCACCGTCATACCCGGCGTCCAGCGGGCGGGCACGCTGAAGCAGCAGCCGCCTCCGCCCCCCTGAAACGGGCCTATTGAATCGATACCCGACTGGCCATTGATACTGAAGTGGTTAATTGCCCATTTTGTGTGGTTGATGGCGTCAATGGTGCCGCCACCGCCGCCTCCGGCCTGTGCGGCAGGCTGCGCGCAGCCGGTTAACAGCAGCAGACCCGCCAGCAGCGGGCTGATTAATGCAGATTTCATCGGACTCTCCCTGTCGGTTTGAGGGTGATTAAGTGAAGGTGATGCCAGCCTGAATAAACGGGGCGTGCTACTTCGGACAGACGGCCGGCTCCTTCATCCTGACGGGCTCTTTTATCGGATAGTTCACATTTCTCGGTGACCAGCAGCTGGTAGTCACCTTCACGTCATCGCAGGGTAAAAAGTGCACCGTAATGCCGCACACATCCTGGCCGTTATAGTCAGGCAGCGGAACGGTTTTGCTGTGCTGACGGCTTTGGGCCTTCATTTTCTTAACCCAGGCAAGGTACTTTTCATCATTACCAAAGCCAGGGGAACCTTCTGTATCACCCACCCCGGTTTCCCAGTCAACGCGCACCGTCATACCCGGCGTCCAGCGGGCGGGCACGCTGAAGCAGCAGCAGCCACCGCCGCCCTGGAACGGGCCTATAATGTCGATGCCCGACTGGCCATTGATACTGAAGTGGTTAATTGCCCATTTTGTGTGGTTGATGGCTTTTATTGTTCCGCCACCGCCGCCTCCGGCCTGTGCGGCAGGCTGTGCGCAGCCGGTTAACAGCAGCAGACCCGCCAGCAGCGGGCTGATTAATGCAGATTTCATCGGACTCTCCCTGTTCATCGGATCCTCCTTATCCGCGTTCAGACCGTTGTCGTCAGAACGTCCTCCAGCCAGCTGGCCGGCAGCGCGGCTTGCCCCCGCGCCAGTTGCTGTTCCGCTTTCCGCGCCTTTTGCTGTGCGACAACGGTTCCCGGCTCGTGGGTAAATGCCCGCAGCTGCTCCCCTCCGGGCAGCTCCGGCAGCGCTTCCCCGGTTATCTTGTCCAGCACCGCCACCTCCAGCGAGCGCACGGCGCCTGTCGCGGCCAGCCCGGCCAGCTTGCCGGTCAGGCGCTTTTGCCGGAAACTGAGCACGACACCCGCGGTCACGGTCGCAAAACCCACCAGGTCTCCGGCGAGCACCAGCGGCGAGAGCGGTTTACTGCAGCGCTCGCTGAAGTAAATCATCTGGTAGCGGAAGTAACCGGTCCACATCTCGCGCGTGCCAAGCGCGGCATACATAAACCAGGCGCGTGAGTCATGTATCTGGTCATCAAACAGCGCCCTCACCAGCCCGGCAGGCTGCTCCGCGTTGCTGGCCTCCCCGGCATCGGGAAAGAGGACGGCCACCCGGGCCTCTCCGTCACGCTTCATCCGCCGGTATTCCTGCGCTTCATCATCGGTATTGAGAACGAAAATCACCGGCTGCAGCACGGTATCCAGCACCAGTTGCGCCAGGTTATCCGGAATACGGTAACCGTCGTGGTAATCCTTTCCGAACTCCTTCGCCGCGTCGAACAGCTGGGTTTGATCCATCTTTGGGTCAAAATCCTTCACGCCCGGCTGCAGAACGAGTTCGTCCATCCTGTCAGGAGGCTGGTTTGCTATCTGGTTCTGGCGAGCCCTGAGCACCGCCGCCTGTTTTTCATCACGAACCTCTTCTGCCGCCCTCCGCGCGGCAGGCAGCGCTTCGGTATTCGTGGCGCGCTGATAGAAGGGCGTTTTCAGCATCGAGCCTCTGGCATAGCGGTCGATGCGCCAGGCGGTGATCCAGGCCATCTGCTCAGCAATGACGGTTTCCAGACTGCCGCCGGCGGCAAGTGGTTCGTAGTGAGAGGCTGCTTCGGGATCGAACGTTTTCGGCGTGGTTTGGCCCAGGGTGAGTTCACGCCAGGCGTTGAAGCGTGATATTAATTCCGGTGCAGCGACAAAATCTCTAATTTGCTCAGCATCAAGAGCGCGCCAACTATCCTTTCTTAAACTCTCCGGTAAACTAAATTTATTGACTTTCAGTGGCGCGCCAGCAGAAAAAGCGCTTGAATACAGGTCATGCAACACTATTTGTGACAACAGATAGCCATCATGTTTAGCATTCGCCTTCCCCTGATCCCCCGGCGGATATCCTCCACCGATATCCGAGTGCATCCCCGGGTAAACCACCTCAGTGGCAAAGGGCGGGTATTTGCCGTTTGCCCGCCGCACCGAGTCCAGCGGAAAGCAGAGACGCTGCTCATGCCCGGAAACCAGGTGAACACATTTTTTTATCAGCCCGCCATAGGTTTCATCATCCGGCAGCTCCATCGTGCCGTCTGCCCAGGACATATGCCCGTCGGCAACCGGCACCACATGCGCCACCCCGACGGAGGCCACCGTATCCAGCAGCCCGAGAAACTCCACGCTGACGGGCAGCTGCATCCCGCCTGTCTGCAGGCACTGCGGCGGTTTTTCACCTTCCGCCGCCGGCGGGGGCAGCAGTTCGCTCAGCCAGCGCACAAAGGTGCGCGCCGCTGCCGCGCCGCGGGAAAAACCATAGACATACAGCTTGATGCCTGTCAGTTTCGGCTTGCCCGGCTCAGGCTGAATAATCAGGGGCTTCAAATCAGAGGCCAAATCATTCAGCAAACGAGTGAACTCTTCATAGCGGTTATGGCTGCCGCCAAACCACAGCCGGTTCCAGCTGGTACCCATTTTTTTGAGGGATTCACGGCTGGCTCCTTCGGACAGCTTTATGCTGTTGTTTTCCTTGTCCTTACTCAGGCGCATTAGCACATCAATAATCCGCAGCAGCGCCCAGTTAATCCGATCCTCACCCTTAACTGCCCCCACCAGACCCATGGTGGAATAGTCCGGGTCATTCACTTCCGGGAACGGGGTGCCCACGCCGGGAATATAAAACTTGAAGTATTTTCCTCCACTGTCTTTTACCCCATCCAGCGGCATCTTTTTGGTATCAGTGACGCCGCCGGCGGTGCCGTCGCCAATGGTGGCGCGAAACAAACGCGCGATATTGGTCGGGTGCTTCGGGTTCGCGATAAAAAAGTCATGATTTAAGTTATTGCCGGTACCGTCGAAAAACAGGCTGATGTGCAGTGTCTTGCAGCACGGCGGCTCCACGCGCCGTCCGGCAGCCAGGCACAGTTCCTGGTGATAGCGCCGCTCGTCGCTGTTCTGCTGATGGCAGTTCTGCCCAACCTGCAGCGCCCGGCCCGGCAGACGTCCCTGCGGCGGAAACGGCGGCGGGACCCAGGCGGCATGGGTTTCGGTTATTTCGGACATACGGCGGGCTCCTTCATCCTGACGGGCTCTTTTATCGGGTACGACAGACTGCCGTAGGTGTAACAGCTGGTGGTCACCTTCACGTCATCGCAGGGTAAAAAGTGCACCGTAATGCCGCACACATCCTGGCCGTTATAGTCGGGCAGCGGGACAGTTTTGCTGTGCTGCCGATGACTGGCTTTTATTTTCTTTTCCCATTCAAGATATTTATTCCAGTTTTCATATCCCGGGAAATCATCAGTTGAAGCTTCCCCACTTTCCCAGTCAATGCGTACCGTCATACCCGGCGTCCAGCGGGCGGGCACGCTGAAGCAGCAGCCGCCACCGCCACCCTGAAACGGGCCTATAATGTCGATCCCCGACTGGCCGTTGACACTGAAGTGGTTTATTGCCCATTTTGTGTGGTTGATGGCGTCAATGGTGCCGCCGCCGGCCCGGGCGGCTGGCTGTGCGCAGCCAGTTAACAGCAGCAGACCCGCCAGCAGCGGGCTGATTAATGCAGACTTCATCGGACTCTCCCTGTCGGTTTGAGGGTGATTAAGTGAGGGTGATGCCATCCCGGGGAAACGGAGGCGAGCTACTCCGGACAGACGGCGAGCTCCTTCATCCTGACAGGCTCTTTTATCGGGTACGACGGACTGCCGTAGGTGTAACAGCTGGTGGTCACCTTCACGTCATCGCAGGGTAAAAAGTGCACCGTAATGCCGCACACATCCTGGCCGTTATAGTCGGGCAGCGGGACGGTTTTGCTGTGCTGACGTTTTAGTGCTTTGATTTTTTTATACCAAACTCTTTTTTGTTGGTTATATTCTGCTATTTCTTCGGTCCAGACTTTATTATCCTGCCCTTTATAATTCGGATAAGCAGGTTCAGGAATTTCAGGAATGTCTCTGGCAAATGCGACTCCACTTTCCCAGTCAACGCGCACCGTCATACCCGGCGTCCAGCGGGCGGGCACGCTGAAGCAGCAGCCGCCACCGCCACCCTGGAACGGACCTATAATGTCGATGCCCGACTGGCCGTTGATACTGAAGTGGTTGATCGCCCATTTTGTGTGGTTGATGGCGTCAATGGTGCCGCCGCCTCCGCCTCCGGCCTGTGCGGCTGGCTGTGCGCAGCCGGTTAACAGCAGCAGACCCGCCAGCAGCGGGCTGATTAATGCAGATTTCATCGGACTCTCCCTGTCGGGTGAGGGTAATGAAGGGATGGTGATGTCACCCCGGGGAAACGAAGGCGTGCTACTTCGGACATACGGCGGGCTCCTTCATCCTGACGGGCTCTTTTATCGGGTAGTTCGCATTTCTCGGTGACCAGCAGCTGGTGGTCACCTTCACGTCATCGCAGGGTAAAAAGTGCACCGTAATGCCGCACACATCCTGGCCGTTATAGTCGGGCAACGGGACGGTTTTACTGTGCTGACGGTTCTGAGAGCTCATTTTTTTCTCCCAGACTTTATATTTTTCGTAATCAGCAAATCCAGGAAAGCCTTCAGTCGATGCCTCACCACTTTCCCAGTCAACGCGCACCGTCATACCCGGCGTCCAGCGGGCGGGCACGCTGAAGCAGCAGCCGCCTCCGCCTCCCTGAAACGGACCTATAATGTCGATGCCCGACTGGCCATTGATACTGAAGTGGTTAATTGCCCATTTTGTGTGGTTGATGGCGTCAATGGTGCCACCGCCGCCTCCGGCCTGTGCGGCTGGCTGTGCACAGCCGGTTAACAGCAGCAGACCCGCCAGCAGCGGGCTGATTAATGCAGATTTCATCGGACTCTCCCTGTCGGTTTGAGGGTAATGAAGAGAGGGGTGTACTCAGCCAGACCAGGCTTTTCATTCTGAAGGTCTCTCACTGGTTTTTACGTCCGCAAACCACTTCTTCATTACCCAGTCTTCACGAGCGTCATCCAGAAGAAGACCCTGGCGTGTCGCCTCCACCATGCCCTGGTAACAGGCCGAAAACAGTGACTGTCTTGAGTCAAACATGCCCGCAGGCGGAGCACAGTGCGACAACATGACGATGACATCGCTGATACACATCAGATGCTCAAGCTGGCGATCGCTGAGTTCTATTTTGGGCGCATTTTCATCGCGTTCCGGCGGGAGACCACTGCCTTTGATGCCTTTCGCCTGGCCGTCAAAATCCTGCCACGCCCAGAACAGGGCCGGACGCATCAATGGCTCTTGCTGCTCTTCACTGAGAATGTGTGTAAACAACAGCGGAAATACCCGGGTATCGTAAAAGCGTAAAATTCCGCTGCGCCCTTCCTGCAGAATATCCATACACTGCGTGAGCCAGTTCGCCAGCGCCGAAAAGGGCCAGTATGTGCAGAACAGGAGCAGCGGCGCCTGGATGGCAAGTTGCTGGCTGATATCCTGTAACCAGCGCATTTGCTCATGATCATCAAGCGTAAAGCGCGCCACCAGCGGAGCATCATCGACAATAAATGCTTCCGGAAGTCCATGAAAAAGCGACTGCCACTCAACTGACAGCGAATTCAGCGCCGGAATAACGGAAAAATCCACCCCCGCCTGATCGATAATGACATGCAGATAATCCGTTTCGAAAGCCCGACAGGTTCCGGCGACCTCTTCAATCCATTGTCTGGTCATCTATGCCTCCCGCGGCACGAAGCCCTGCGCCAGCGCCTGGGCTTTTTTAAGGCACTCTTTACACACCGATGCCGGTAGCTCAGGCAAGGGAAACGCCTCGCTGACCGGCCCCTGCAAATCATGCTGTCCCTTAAGGCTAATCACCCCCGGTCCGTGGATCTGTACCTCTCCCTGCGGGGTAAGACGGATATATGCGCCGCCGCAACCCAGGGTGATGCCATTTTTAGCCGTCAACTGCAGATGCCCCTGGGTTGACTGGACGGTGATATCTTTTAGCGCGGTCAGCGACAGAATCTCGCCGTGCGACTCTACTTCCAGCGGACCTTTGGCGGAGACCAGCCTCATCCCCTCCTGTTGCGCCAGCAGTGAAATAGCCTGGCTGGCATTCAGAGAACAGCGCTGTGCCGTGGTGATGTTGACCTCCCCCAGGCTCTGCAGATACAGCCCGTTACCGCTGTGCAGGAGGGTTGTTTCCGGCGTGACTGCGGCAATCCCCTGCGGGGCCGACATCAGCAATGTCGGCTGTTTAAGATCGCTGGTGCCTGTGGTCAGTGCGCTTAATGGGCCGGTGTCTGGGATAACATTATGATGGGTTTGCGTAATGCTTCCCCATTCCGTGACCTGATTCACCGCACCTTTCAGCAAACTGACCGCCGGCTCCATCGCCAGCACCTGCCCCCGGGCCTTTGCCTGTCCGTCCGCGCTGATAAAAATACCCTTCTGTGCCCGGATAGCTCCCCAGCTGTCGGTTCTTAGCTCAAAACCGTCCCCGCGCTGCTGCTTTTCAGCATCCACGAGATGGCCGAGGTTCAGCTGGCTCTTGCCGCCATACTCCGTCGACACCTTGATATGTTCTTTCCCGCGCTCATCGTCGAGGCGGATTTTGTTGTTGGCCGGGGTGCGCAGAACGTTGCGTTTGTCATTGCGGATGGTGACGTGGTCGCCGTGCGCCGAGTCGTGCAGCACGCCCGCGATATACGGCCGGTCAGGGTTACCATCCTCAAAGCCAATCGCCACCTCCGTCCCCGCCAGCAGCGGCAGGTGCAGGCCGTAAGTGTCTCCGGCATACGGTCGCGACTGACGGACCCACAGACTCTCGAACCCGGTTTCCCAGCGCGCCCGGTCAAACAGCATATTCACCCGGTAGCGCCCGTGTTTATCGATATGCCCGTAGGTGTCGTTTTCCCGGGTGCTGGTCACGCGGGCCGGCAGCGTCCCGGCCATCACCGGACGCGCACCTGGCTCAGGCCGGTAGCCGACGTCCGGGCTGTCCGGTATGCCGGCAAACTCCACCGCAAAGTCGGCATCGCGCCGGGCATGGCTGTGCATCGCCGTGACGAGCACGCCATGAGCAAACTCCCCGGCCACCTCCTCTCCGCCGGTGACCTTCAGCACCTGCCCCGGGCAGAGCGTCGGGCAGCTGGTGATGGCCTGCATCCGGGTCTGGCCGTTAAGATAACGCTCATGACGAAGGCGGGCGTAAAACGCCCCGGACTCCGGCGCCGGATGGCGGTCATGGACATTCCCCGCGGTCAGGTAGTTATCTCCCCAGTGGTAAGCCTCACCAAAGGTGGTCGTCTCCCCGCGGGTGACATCCACCTGCGCGTTCATGTCCGCCGTCGCCTCGCGGTAGTTGTAGTCGCGGGTACTGACCTGCTGCTCCACGACGCGGTGGCGGCATGCCATCTCCCACACCGCGTCCACCCCGGCCGACTGCTGCCCTGACGGCGGGACCGAAGGCAACGTCAGCCCCTTCTCATAGCCCTGCTGACTGTCGCAGAACTCAGCGACGTCGATGTGCAGCCGCGTGTCGGCGGAAAAGCGAAACCAGATCCCCACCTCACCCAGCAGCCGGGTGATAAAGCGCAGGTCATCCTCGCCGTACTGCATCACCTGCTCGCGGCGCGGATACGTTTTTGTCAGCGAGAACAGAAAATCCTGACCGCGCAGGCCGTGGCGCTCGCGGAGGATTTTTTCCACAATCTGCGGAACGGACTGGTCCTGGTAAATGGCGTTCTGGTGCGAGCGGTTAAGCAGCGCCAGGCGCGGCTGAAGCGTCAGCGCGTAGTGCGTTTCATCCCTGGAGGTACTGAGCCGTTCAAACCCCGTCACCACGCCTTGGATAACCCGCACGGGTTGCTGAACATTGATGCCGAAGCCCTGAGCCACCGGCGCCTGCAGCGTCAGGGAGGCTGCCTTCATCAGCATCATCTCTTTGCTGATGGCATGGTCTGCGCTGGTGAATTCGATACGGTAGCGGAACGGCTGGCTCAGGGCTTCATCGCCCTCAAACGCCAGCACATCAAGCCCGGCTTCACATCCCTTCACCGAAAGCAGGTGGTGGTTGTGGCTGAACAACAACGATTTCACGCTACTCATCGGCGATCGCCCCCTCGTCAAACGCCATCACGATGCCTTCCTCTTCGTGATACCCCAGCGTCACCTGGCGCGGTTTCTGCCCCGCCGCCATATGGCTCAATAGCTGCTGGCTCAGCGCCGGCAGGATCTGCTGATTCAGCAGACTATCGACGTTGCGGGCGCCGGTGTCCGGTAGCAGGCAGGCCTCGGTCAGCACTTCGAACAGGCTCTCGCTGAGGGTGGTGGTGATTCCGTAATGGCAAGCCAGACGCTGACTCACCTGACCGAGCTTGATCCCGACAATGGCGCGCAGCGCAACCGCCGGCAGCGGACGGTAAATCACCGTCTGGAAGCGGGCCAGCAGCGCCGGCTGGAAGTGGCCGCGCAGCACCGGGCGCAGCAGCTCGTGCAGGTCTGATTCACTGGCCTCCGGCTGTTCATCCAGCAACTGCATCAGGAGGTCGCTTCCGAGGTTGGCGGTCATCAGGATCACGGTGTTGCGAAAGTCGATTTCACGCCCCTCGCCGTCGCGCATTACCCCCCGGTCGAAGACCTGGTAGAACAGGTTCATCACATCGCGATGGGCCTTCTCCACCTCATCGAGCAGCACCACGCTGTAGGGGTGTTTGCGCACCGCCTCGGTCAGGATCCCGCCCTGGCCGTAGCCGACGTAGCCCGGCGGAGAACCCTTCAGCTGGCTGACGGTGTGCGGCTCCTGGTACTCGGAGAGATTGATGGTGATCAGCGCTTTCTCGCCGCCGAACAGCGCCTCGGCCAGGGCGAGCGCCGTTTCCGTTTTGCCGGTGCCGCTCGGCCCGACCAGCAGGAACACCCCCTGCGGACCGTTCTCCGGCGTCAGGCCGGTTTTCGCGGCGCGCAGGCGCCGGGCAATGGCGCTCAGGGCCGCCTCCTGGCCAACCACCCGTTTGCCGAGGCTCTCTTCCAGACTCAGCAGCTCCGTCTGCTCATCTTTCATTAGCGAGGAGAGCGGCACGCCGGTCCAGTCGGCAATCACCGTCGCCACGGTGCGGACGTCGACGTCCAGCCCGAGCAGCGGATTGCCCTGCTGGACGGCAATAAGTGCGTTTTGTAGATCGCTAATTTCCGCCTGGCGGGAGATATCGCGGCGACAGGCGAGCAGCGCCTCCGTCAGCTGCAGCTCCTGACCATACTGAGTTTCGAGGGTATCCAGCGCCAGAATAAGGCGGATCTCCTCCTGCTCAATGGCCGCCAGCCGTTCGCCGTGGGCGCTGTTGCCCAGCGCAATATCTTCCAGCAGCGCCTGCTTCTCCATCGCCAGCGCGGTGAGCTGCGCCTTCATGCGGGTCAGCGGCTCAGGCACGGTATCGAGACTCATACGCAGGCGGGCGGAAGCGGTGTCGAGTAAATCCACTGCCTTGTCCGGCAGCTGGCGGCCGGTGAGATAGCGTCGTGACAGCGTCACGGCGGCGCGCACCGCATCATCCGTGATATGCACGCCGTGGTGGTCGGCATAGCGGGACTTCAGGCCACGCAGCATCAGGCAGGCGGTGTCGTCGTCCGGCTCATCCACCTTGACCATCTGAAAGCGGCGCTCCAGCGCGGCGTCGCGCTCGAAGTACTGCTTGTATTCACTCCAGGTGGTGGCGGCGATGGTCCGCAGCTCGCCCCGGGCCAGCGCCGGCTTCAGCAGGTTGGCGGCATCCGCGCCGCCCGCCTGATTACCCGCGCCGATGATCGTGTGCGCCTCGTCGATAAACAGCAGCACTGGCGAAGGCGACTGCTGCACCGCCTCAATGATATTTTTCAGCCGCTGCTCAAACTCGCCTTTGACCCCGGCGCCGGCCTGCAGCAGACCGAGGTCAAGGGTGCGCACCGACACCGGCTTCAGCGCGTCGGGGACGTTGCCTTCGGCTATGCGCAGCGCCAGGCCTTCCACCAGGGCGGTCTTCCCCACGCCCGGCTCACCAACGAGGATCGGGTTGTTTTTTCGCCGACGGGAGAGAATATCCACCATCTGGCGGATTTCCGTGTCGCGTCCGAACACCGGGTCAATCTGGCCATCTCTGGCTTTGGCGGTGACGTCGAGAGTGAATTTGTCCAGCGCGTTCTGCAGCGCCGGGTTGAGCCCATCCGCATTCAGTTCACCGCTCGCAGGACGCCCCACAAATTCCACGTCCCCGCCATGGGGCTGCGCCAGGGCCGCTTCCTGCTGCGCTGGCGGACGTTCGTCGGACTGGGCATCAAGCAAGGGGCGCAGGCGTTCCAGCTGACGCTGGCCCAGCGTTAACAGCGGCCACAGGCCATCGCACTGG
Organism: Klebsiella sp. X1-16S-Nf21; assembly: GCF_002837615.1. NCBI lineage: Bacteria > Pseudomonadati > Pseudomonadota > Gammaproteobacteria > Enterobacterales > Enterobacteriaceae > Klebsiella > Klebsiella sp. X1-16S-Nf21. The sequence goes on along the minus strand of NZ_PJDK01000028.1, from coordinate 50,768 downwards.
ATCAGATTCTGTTTTTCAACCAGCGCCATCAGCAGGTGAACACTGCGGATCTGCGCTTCGCCGCTGAGAGAGGCAATCAGCCAGGCCTCCTGCATCAGCCTCAGGGTATGGTCAGAGAGCTGGGGACGATGACGTACCGAGCGCGGCTGTTTATCCAGCCAGCTCAGCAGATCCTGCCACAGCGCATCCATATCCCATTCATAGCGCCGCGCCAGCACCGTCAGATCGCCTTCCCCCTGTTCCAGCAGCTTGAGCAGCCAGTGCTCGGGCAGGATCTCGGCATGCGCCCGGGTCTGGCACAGGGAGGCCGCCCCCTCCATTGCGCGGGCACAGCAGGGATTAAGACGGCGTAACAGGCTGGCTGGATTTTCCATGAGATCCTCTCTTATTGGTTCCGGACACGCTACCGCCCGTCGCTGTTCCCGAACAGGAACCCACAGCGCACAGGGTCAGGCAGGCAGATTGTGTTTTTCTTTGCTGAGAACCCGTATCTCAGGCGCTCAGCAAAAAACGGCGGGCAGAGAAACGCTGCCCGCATCAGGCGATCGCCCGCAATAATCCCCGGCCGCAGCGATAACGATGCGGCCGGGATGAGCGAACGTCGCCTGTGCGCCAGCGGCGCGAAATATGACGGGCAATTACGCGGTGGCGCGTTCGTTCCAGCTATCGGAGTGAATGATGTTGCCGTCTTTATAGGTCCAGGTGATCTTCTCGTAGCGCAGCTCAATCTGTTCCAGATGGTTGTGCTTCTCGTAGGCGGGGTTTTTGATGTCGTGCATCAGGGGATTCACTTTCACCACCTTGACGTTCTCAAGTTTGGTATTGAAATACTCCACTTCCTGGCCGGCATCGTTGATTCTGTACCACTTGAACTCAGCGGATTTCAGGGTCTGGCCGGTGGTCACCGCCTTGTACAGGTAGGGGCTGGAGGAGTCGATCTCCTTGGTGAACAGGAACGGCGTATGGATACGCGTGCCGGTCAGTTTGCCGGTGTTGTTATCGGTCGGGATGTACAGGTTGTGCTCCTGAGCCACCACTTCGATACTGCCTTCACGATCCTGAACGTCGACAGACCCTTTAATGTCCGCGCCGCCATCGTCTTTCAGCCAAAGATAAACAGGAATTGCCATGGAATTACTCTCCATTGTGTAGTGAAGCGCCATCATCCTGGGATGACGCAGAGGGTTGGTCCGGTAACCGGCAGGCGTCTACCTGCGGCACCAGACTGATTTCGACACGACGGTTCAGCGCACGGCCCTCCGGCGTATCGTTTGTTGCAATTGGTCGGCTTTCGCCATAGCCCTGAACGGCAAAGCAGCTGTCCGGCACGTCGCCGGTATCGCGCATCCAGTCGCGGACCGATTCCGCACGTTTCAGCGACAATAGCTGGTTGGCTTTTTCCTCACCCACGCTGTCGGTGTGACCCGCCACCACGATCAGCCACCCGGGCCTGGCCTTAATGTCCATCAGTGAGTTGACCAGCCGCTTTGTCGAACCGGGCTTCAGTACCCATTTCCCGGTATCGAATAGCGACATGCTGTCAAGGCGGATGACGTTCGGCGCGACGCGCTGCACCGGCCTGGGCGGCGGTGGCGGCGGCACGTAACCGCGAATCGCCTCCAGCAGCGGCAGGCGAATCTGCTCCCCGCGATACAAGCCCAGACTCAGGCGCAGCGGGACGCCGTTACGCGCCCAGCTATCCAGCAGCGCGGCATCTTCACGCAGCACCCTGACAGCGCTGGCTTTTGGCCGATAATCATCCATCGCAATCCGCTCATAACGGGCAATATCGACGCCCACGCGCTGCAGCAGTTGTCGATTGTTCCAGCCACTGCTGAGCAGCGCGGCGACAGCCGCGAGGGTGAAAATCGCGAGCGCCGCGCGCCAGGCCCTGCCTCGTGGCGTGAGTCCCCGTCCCGCCGGTAACTGCGGCAGGATGAATTCCGGCAACGCTGAAGCGTCCTCGGTGTCGCTCTCATCTGGCTGCCAGCCAGCTACCCGCGACAGGCCGCTATGTCGGGATAACCACGTCGTCCAGGCCGACGATGCCAGACTTCCAGGCAGCGAGGGCCCGAGCCCCCACAGCACGGCCGCTGGGGTCAGAGGCGGCAGGTCGGTATTTTCTTCCGTCAACACGGCATGGACGTGCTGTTCAAACCAGCCCATCAGGCTGTTCATCAGCACCTGCTGCTCCAGCGCGGCCGCCCCGCCGGCGCTTACCCAGGCCGGTACGGAACAGGGGGCGCAGGAGGGCTGCCAGACTTTCACCGCTTCGCCCGGCATCGCCGCCTGCCACAACAGGTCGCGACTCATCGCGCTGCCCACCTGCCCCTGCAGCGCCAGCGGTACGGCATACCCCGTCTGCTGACGCAGCTGGCTGAGTTGCCAGCGCAGGGCCAGCAGAGCGCTGGTCAGCGCATCGCTTTGCGCATGCCGCTGCGGGCAGACGCAGAGCAGCACCGACAGCTGAGGCCCCCATTCCGGCCGCTGGCTCAATACCTGGCGCGCGATCTGCTGCAGCTCCTCCGTCTTTTCCACACGGATCCAGCAGCCCTGTTTGACGACCCGCACCGGTGACGCTTGCGGCCAGACAAACGGCAGATCGCCGCAGACGAGGACCACCGGCTGGCGATAAGCGACCGCCGGGAGATGGTCCAGGCTTGACGCAACGTTACGTCGGGTACGACGACTGGCGATGCGCCAGATCCCGATGATCAGGGCCAGCGTGACCAGCAGAATGAGCCACGCCCCCCAGCGGGGAACCGGCAAAAATAGCAGGCACACCATCGCACTCAGCAGACTGGCCCACAGCGCCAGCCCACGCTGCTGCGCGGGGCTCATTTCACCGACCCCGGTAACAGGGTCAGCAGCAGGTGATCGAGCCAGTGGTTCAGCCCCCACCACAGGACGAGTACCACCATCACGCTCAGGCCAATTCGCACGGGCCAGGAGGCCAGCCAGCCGCTTATCCCCAGTCCGGCGCGATTCTCTACCAGTACGGGAGCGGTTGACGGGCATTGAAAAGGTGGGACATGCTCACTGAGCGCGTTGATCAGCTTCAGGCGCTCGGGATCGTTGAGGGAGCGAAAGCTGCCAACAAAACCCAGCAGCATCACCCGCTGAAAACAGGTGACCACGGCCAGGTCTGGCGCCGGTTCACGCAGCACATCACGCATCCGATCGCACAGCGTATCACCGGCATCCATGGTGCCGAGGAAGTGCCCCTGCAGCGGAATGTCATACCACTGCAGGCAGGCCTCATCCTCCACGCCGCGCCCTTTCACGGCTTCATCGAGCAGCGCGCACTGGGCGGTGAGAATATGCTGACAGCTGGCGTCATCAAGCCCGCTCGCCTTCAGCTCATGTTGCACGCGCTCGACATCAGCAACACAGCGCTGCCATAGCGTGTACCCTTCCTCATCGCGGAACTGCGGGCCGTGGCGCAGGCTGATAACCTGTAGCCAGGTGTTCTGCAGCAGCGCATCAATATCAATGGACGCGGCGTTGCCGCGTTTAGGCTCATTCACGTTCGTAGTACCGCAAAAAGTTCAAGTTCAGGCTCACCGAGCATCCCCGGGACGTAGAACATACAGGTGCCGCTCTGCAGCATTTCCGTCGCCAGAGGGTGGGACACATCGAGGCTGAAATACTGATTTTCCAGACGCAGCGGGATCGCCGCCGGCACATGACGCAATGGCGTGAGGGGCACCCCTGTCCGCGAGGAGTTGACGATGGCTTTGACATGATCCGGACTGCCCACTTTGCACTGTCGCGGAAACTGCTCCTGCAGTCGGGCGACCGGTACCGAAGAACGAACCGACAGGTAGTAGTCAGCCCCTTCCCGCAGCCGGGCATCGTGCAGACGCGCCTGCCAGAAGTGCAGCCGGGCATCATGCTCCAGCGCAATCGCCACCACCCGCGACGGCAGGCTCGCCTCCAGCAGGTCGCTCAGTAAATCAAACAGCGGCGGAAAAACCGCGTTCAGCTGGTCATGCTGATAAATCGGGACGGCATTCGCCTGATGGGTGAGCGAAAAGGTCAGCAGGCTGCCAGCCAGGCGCGCCAGCTCCGGATAGAGGCGTTCCGGCGGGCTCTGTTGGTAACGCAGAAAGTACCCCAGCACCGGCTCGGCGCTGTTCAGCGCGTTCAGCAACCAGAACAGAGAGACATCGGCCACGGCAAAATCAGCCATCCGTTCATTGCTCTCGCGACGCATGGCCATCAGGCGCGTCAGACGAGCCCGAAGCTGAGTAAGCAGCTGTTCAAGCTGCGTCGCCAGCCAGCGGCTGCCCTGGATCTGCAGCAGCGGCGGGAGAAACGTCTCGTCGATAAGCCAGGCCCCCTGCGAGTCCCGCTGCAGGCGAACAAGCGGACAGGTCAGGTAATCGCTGTTGTCCTGATGGGCGAAACGGAGGGTCAGCTCCGGCTGCATGACGGCAATCTGTCGGGTATCTTCCCCGAACTGGTTGCGGACATCGCGCCAGTGCTGCCGGAAGCGCACCGGCCTTTCGGCCACCTCCTCCGGCTTCAGGCAGTTGCCGCCATTCGCCTGCATCAGGGGCAGCGCCAGCACGATCACCGCCTCGCCGTCCGCGCCGTCCAGTGACTGCGCGGACGGCAGCGCATCGGCATTGTCCGTATCAATCATCGTGCCATCCTGGAACCGGACCTGCAGCCTGTGAGCCTGCAGGCGGCCCAGTTTAAGCATCTCTGGTTCGAAGGTCGCCTTAACCACTCCCCATGGATGGTTAAGACCTATCCGGGCAATCACTTCCGCAGTCCAGGCTGCATACGCAGCCTGCTGTTGAAAATGCTGGGGCGACACCATAATGCCCCGGCCCCACAACGGACGTTCCGTTTTCATCATCGTCCGAACCTACGCCTTCGCCTTTGGCATCTGGCTAACCAGCGACAGATTGACGTCCATCCCCTCGACCTGGAAGTGCGGCACCGCGTACAGCTTCACGCGGAAGAAGCCCGGGTTATCCTCAATATCTTCCACCACCACGCTGGCATCGCGCAGCGGATGGGAGGCCTGCAGCTCGTCGCCGGGGTCGGTCATTTCAGTCACCAGGCTCCGCACCCAGGTGTTCAGCTCCAGCTCCAGCAGCCGCCGGTCCTTGGTGGTGCCGATATTCTCGCGCTGGATCATCTTCAGGTAGTGCGCGATGCGCGACAGCAGGAAGATGTAAGGCAGACGCGCGTTGATGCGGCTGTTGGCGGTGGCGTCGGCGGTATCGTACAGCGCCGGTTTCTGCGCGGAGTTGGCCGAGAAGAAGCAGGCGTAATCGCGATTTTTGTAGTACGACAGCGGGATAAAGCCCAGGCTGGCAAACTCAAACTCCCGCGTTTCCGGGATCATCACCTCGGAAGGGATCTTCACCTGGTTGCCGGTGCCCAGATCGTACAGGTGGATGGGCAGATCTTTCACCGCGCCGCCGGCCTGCGGACCGCGGATCTGCACGCACCAGCCGTTATTGACAAAGCTCTTCACCATATTGGAAGCGAAGGAGAACGCTGCGCTGGTCCACAGATACTTTTCGTGGTCCGGACCTTTCACCTGCTCGACATAGTTGAAGCTGCGCACCGGCACGGTGTCCGGACCGTACGGCAGACGACCCAGCACGCGCGGCATCACCAGGCCAATGTAGCGGGCATCGTCGGTTTCACGAAATGATTTCCAGCGGATATATTCCGCGCGATCGAAGTAGTTGCCGATATCCTTAATAGCAGCCACCTCTTCCATGGTCTCTTTCAGGAAGAAGGCCGGGCCGACGGCGCCGATAAACGGCATATGGGCGGCCGCAGAGACGCGGGAGATATTGCGCAGGAGCGCCACATCCTGCGGGCTGGCGTCGAACTCATAGGCCGAGATCACCGAGCCGATCGGCTCGCCGCCGGGAGTGTCATACTCCGCGGTATAGGTGTGCCAGTAGAGGCCGCTCTGGATAAGCTCCGGCGCGTCCTCAAAGTCCTGGCGCAGATCGTCTTTGGCGACGTCCAGGATCTCCGTTTTGACGTTCTGCCGATAGTCGGTGTTGTCCACCAGCTGTTTGAGGCCGCGCCACAGGGATTCGACCTGCTGAAACTCCTGATGGTGCATCACCGCGTCCAGCTGACGGCTTATCTGGAAATCCAGTTCGGCGATATGGTGGTCAATCAGCGTTTTGTCGAGCTTTTCCACCCGCTGACCGGACTGACGGATGCGATCCATAAACACCTGCATCGCCGCGGTGAGACGCTCCGCCGCCGGCGCTTCGGAGAGCGCGGCATCGTCCAGAAAGTCGTTGATATCCCCGAGGTGAGACGCCGGGGCGAGATTAATTTTTTCAAACAGCGAGGCGTAAACGCCCTCGCCCGCCCTATTTTCCTGCAGCGTGGTTTGCCCCTGAACAGGGGCGTTTTCTGTGGTAACAGACATTAGCATTTTCCCGGTTAATCCATTAACAGACTTGCCCCGCCATTATTTCGGGGCAAGCGCATTCATTTCGTCGCGTAATTCCTGGGACAGCGCCGGATCTTTCAGGATTGCCTCAAGCTCTTTTCTGAAAGTGGCGTTATCAAGCAGATTGGATTTGAGATCGCGTAATAAATTACGCATCGCCAGCATGGCGCGGAGTTGCGGTATTTGCCGGGCAACCTGCTCCGGTTCAAAATCTTTGATGTCGGTAAAACGCAGTCTGACGTTCTCCTCTTCACCATTGCCGGACAGCGTATTCGGCACCGAGAGGTTAACTTCCGGGCTAAATTCCGAAAGTACGCTGTTAAAGTTATTTTTATTGACGTTGATTTTTTCTCTTTCCGATAAAGGCCGGTTTTCCTTACCATGACTAAAATCGCCAATGGTAAGCAGCTTCAGCGGCAGTTCGACCTTCTTCTGCGCGCCGCCGGTATGAAGAGATAATTTGAGATTAATGCGCGCCCTGGGGACTTCATTCTGGAACGTATCAGCCATAGCAGTTCCTTTCCTTAAGGAATAATTATTGAAGAGTTGACGATAAAAACCGGATGATAATAGAGCAAAAACAGATTATCGATCAACTTAACAAGAATATTTCTTTAATGCATTCACAAGGCAAACAAAATTATTTTATTAGTAACGACAATGAATGATTTACAGCCAAATATAAAGTTCAAAGCCAACACCTTCAATTAACATTGAACACATGAATGTTCACATCACATATCATCAAGGCGATAAAAAAATAGATTAAATGAATATGATAGCGACAATTCCCGTGAATAATATTGTCATGAGATAATTGATATTATCGTTAGCAGATCAAGCACGCATTTAAGCCACTTCTCCTGTTTTCGTCCACGCTGAACCGTCATCAGCCCTGGCACACAGGCCTGCGGAACCCGCGATATTTTCCACCACAGACAGCCGTCAGTAGCTGAAAAAGGCTATTTCCCCGGGTGACTGACCACACGGCGATGTCGGCAAAAGTTGTCGTTACCAGAAAAAACATGACCCCGATAGCAAGATGCACACGCTACCGTCTTCGGCATCCTGAGGGGGTCGCATTCTGCGGATCGCCAGGCTATATCTAAGACACCTTTCTCCCACAACGAGTAAAAATGATGAGCAAGAAGATCCTGATGCTGGTCGGCGATTATGCCGAAGATTACGAAACGATGGTCCCTTTTCAGGCACTGCAGATGATTGGCCACCAGGTCGATGCCGTCTGCCCGGATAAAGCCGCTGGCGACTATGTCATGACCGCGATCCATGACTTTGACGGCGCCCAGACTTATAGCGAAAAGCCGGGGCACCGCTTCACCCTGAACGCCAATTTTGCCGCGGTGAAGGCCGAGGACTATGACGCGCTAGTGATCCCCGGTGGCCGGGCGCCGGAGTATCTGCGCCTGAACGAGGAGGTTATTAAACTGGTACAGGCATTCGACGCCGCGCGTAAACCTATCGCCGCCGTCTGCCATGGCCCACAGCTGCTGGCCGCCGCTGGTATTCTCCAGGGCCGCACTTGCAGCGCTTATCCCGCCTGTGCCCCGGAAGTGCGCCTGAGCGGTGGGCACTATGCGGATATTGGTATCGATCAGGCGCATGTGGACGGTAACCTGGTTACCGCCCCCGCCTGGCCGGCCCACCCGCAGTGGCTGGCGAAATTCGCCGCCCTGCTGGCGGAATAACGGCCTGTAGAGAAAGCGTTTTCTCTGGCGAAGGGAATTGGCCATCGCCGCGCTGGTGCTCTCCTTCCCAACGGCACGGCGGTGTTTGATCAGCCGTTCCCGCAGCAGCTTAACCTGACTCAACTCAGCAAAACGTTGGCCGGATAGTCCCCTCGCTTCAGATCCGCATTCCCCCGGAAACTTCAATGCGCTGGGCATTCACCCAGCGATGATCATCGGATAACAGCGAGGCGATCATCGGCCCGATATCCTCTGGCACCCCCGGTCGACCCAGCGCCGTCATGTTCGCCACCGCCTGAGCGACCTGCGGGTTATCCCGCACCACCCCGCCGCTGAAATCGGTGGCGATGGCGCCGGGCGCCACGCAGTTCACCGTAATTCCGCGACTGCCCAGCTCAAACGCCATATAGCGGGTCAGGGTTTCCACCGCGGACTTCATGATCGCATAGGGCGCCCGGTTCGCCATCACGATACGGGTTAGCCCGGACGAGACATTCACTATCCGTCCGCCATCGGCCAGCAGCGGCAATAGTTTTTGGCTGAGGAAAAAAACGCCCTTCACGTGGATACGATACAGCGCATCGAATTCCGCTTCCGTAGCGTTAAGAAAACCCATGCCGCTGGCATTGCCGGCATTATTGACCAGGTAATGAAACCGATCGGCCCCCAGCTCCGCCAGCGCCTCCTGAAAGGCGCTGACAAATCCGTCAAAGGTATCGGTTTCGCCGGCGCTGAAGGGCAACGCAATCGCCCGGGCGCCCAGTGCTTCAACACGTTTAACCACCTCGTTCGCCTCGACAAAATGCGCGTTGTAGGTCAATACCACATTCACGCCGCGCTGAGCCAGCGCTTCAACGGTCGCGCGCCCCAGGCCGCGGCTGCCGCCTGTCACCAGGGCAATTTTTGCGCTATTGTTCATGTTTCCCCCTTTTCTCTCTGCTGAAAACATGAGCGATTATAGGCTTCTGCATGCCGACGATAAGACCGCATTGCCCGACAGGATTGTTTTGCCAGCTGGAACAATGTCATGGATAAACTGGATACCCTGACCCTGTTCGTGCGCATCGTCGAACGAGGTTCGTTCAGCGCCGCCGCCGCGGATCTGGGTTTTTCCCGGCCGGTGGCGACCGCGGCCATTAAGGCGCTGGAGGCCAGTCTCGGGGCGCGGCTGCTGCAGCGCACCACCCGGCACGTACGACCGACGGCGGAGGGCTCGCTGTATTATCAGCGCTGCGTGGCTATTCTGGCGGCCCTTGAGGAGGCCAACCGCAGCGCCGGGGGGAGCATTGCCGGTATTATCCGCGTGGACGTGGCGGGCAATCTGGCGCGAACCCTGCTGCTGCCCGCGCTGCCACAGTTTCTCGCCCGCTATCCTGCCATGACGCTGCAGATCGGTGAAAGCGAGCGCGACGTCGATCTGGTTCGCGAAGGGGTCGACTGCGTCATTCGCGGCGGCCATCTCCCCGACAGCGAGATGATTTGCCGGCCGCTCGCCAGGCTGCAGGAAATCACCTGCGCCAGTCCGGCCTACCTCGTCCGGTACGGTACCCCGCATACGATTGAAGGACTGACGGGCCACGTGATGATCGGGTTTGTTTCATCGCGCACGCAACGTACCTTGCCGCTGAGCTTTACCCAGGATGGCCGCCAGAGCGAGGTCAGTTTGCCCTGTCGGCTGCTGACCTCCGATGCCGACGTCGGCGCCGAAGCGGCAAGGCTTGGCTTTGGCCTGTATCAGGCCCCCTTGCCCCGCCTTGAGGCCGATCTGGCGTCGGGCGCGTTAACGGAAGTGCTGGCCGATTTTCGCCCTGCGCCGCTCCCGCTCTCCCTGCTCTATCCCAGTAATCGGCAGCTCTCTGCCCGGGTACAGGTATTTATCGACTGGGTGACGGCGCTGATGAAGCCTCCCCTGGCGCAGCAGGCATCCGGAAGGCTAAAATAATATTTGCTATTATTTGCGGCTCGTGCGTTAATCGTTAAGTCGATTTACCAGACGAAAAGTTATTATCTAAGTACGCGTTCTCATCTCCAGGCGTTATCCCTGATACCACCTTCCTTTGAGCAGTCCCGTTAGTATTTTGCTTTTTCTGTAAACAGGCTCTGTCAGATCCCTGTTGGCTCGTTAATAAAGCCCTCCGACTGACGCAATACCCGGCTTACCACTAACAAAAATCAGCCGCGTTAATTTTCCTGAAAACGACCTTTGTCTTTTCAACAGAACATTACCCATACAAGGTTTACATTATGATTGAACATATCCATTTTAGATGCCCATGCTGCCATGGCTCCCAGTACAGAACGTCCCAGTTTGATGTGACGGAAAAAAATCCCTTTGGTGCGAAATGCATTTTCTGCAAATCGGCGATGATGACATTTGATGCTATCCGCCCTCGTCATCTGGGCGCGCAGTCTACTGCGCAGGCACAACAATAAGTATGCGCGGGTAAAGCATGCCTGTTATCCGCCAGGCGGATGACGTCTTTTTCTCAACCGCCGTTTTTGTCGGTTGAATAATTAACAGCGGGATCAGGCAACGCTTTTATCAGGGTGGTAATATTTTTCCCTGCATTCATTTCAACGTCAAAAAAGTCCACCGCACGCAGAATAAGCCGCAAGCCTCTACCGCTTTCCGCTAACGGATCGACATCGAAATGCTCATTACCACGCGCCAGCGCCAGGCGCTCGGCGGGAAAGGTTTCCCCCGAGTCGGTAAAGCGCAGCGTCACCCGTCGGTCCGCGACCCTAAACTCCACACCAAAACGACTTTCCCGATCCTCATGCAGCGCATAGCGAATAATATTCGTTGCCGTTTCACAAGCGGCGAGATCGAGCGCGAAACGCCACTCCTCCCCGACAGGCAGCGAAGCCATTTGCTGGGCAAGCCACTCCGCCAGCGGTGAAAGCGAGGTGAGTTCGGCAGGAAACATCATGATGTTGTTCACGGGCACGTCACTCATTTAACTGCGCAAGTGCCGAGGTGCGATCCTCGCAAATGCGGAAAATACGATCCATACGGGTCAGCGTGAACATATTGCGGATGCCAGGATTCAGCGCGCACAGCGTCATCTCCCCTTTCCCGTTCATCATCTTCATCAGAGAAACCAGGGTTCCCAGACCGCTACTGTCGATAAAATCAATTTCGCTGAAATCAACAATCAGATCGCCGGGCGCTTCGCCTATCTCCTGGGCGATTGCCGATTTAAAGGCTACTGCGACGGAAGCATCCAGCCGACGCACCGCCGGCGTCAGGATCGTCACCGAGGCCTGCCGTTCGGTTTCAATTTTCATCACTGTCCCCTGTACGTTCAATAATCAAGAGTGAAACATCATCGGCCATCGCCTGGGTCTCCTGCGCGTCGCCATTGCGCCAGTGGATCAAGTGCCGGGCAAACCAAGGCAGCAGCGCGGGCAGCGGCTGCGTCACACTGTCCTGCAGCCACGCTTGTAAACGCGCTTCGCCAAACTGTTCACCGCTCCGGTTTTCACATTCGGTGATACCGTCGCTGAACAGGCAAAGCCGCTCTCCTGGCGCCAGCGAGAAACTGACATCTGCCCATGAGAGATGGTTTATCAACCCCACCGGCGCCCCACCGCTACCGGCCGAGCGCACACTTCCATCAACGGTGACGATAAACGGCGTGGGATGCCCGGCCTGACACAGTTTCCCCTCACCGGTTGTGAGGTCGATGACGCCATAGATCAGGGTGAAATAGCTGACAATCTCTGCCTCGTCGCTACAAAAACGACCATTCAGGATCTGCACTACCTCGGCAGGTGATGCCGGCTGGTTATCAGCAGAGAAAAGAAAACGCTCAACCGCCCTGCCATGTAGAAACTGGCGGGCGACGGCAAGCGACATCATCGCCGCCCCCACGCCGTGCCCGGAGACATCCACGCAGTAAAATCCGAGATGCTCCCCCAGCGGGAAAACATTAAAAATATCCCCCGATACCCAGGCCGACGGCAGGAAAATCCAGTCGGAGAAAAAACCCTGATAGCACAGCTGATGAGCCGGGAGAACCGACTGCTGAATGCGCGCCGCCAGCTCCAGATCCTGTTCAATCTGCCGCAGCGCTTCACTTAGCCGCGTATTGCGCGCGGCGAGGTCGGCTTCAAGGGAGAGGATCCGCGCCCCGGCGTGCAGTCGCGCCCGCAGTTCACTCTGCTCCACTGGCTTACTGAGAAAATCATCGGCCCCTGCCGCAAACCCTTGCGTTAAATCGCCCGGATCTTCGCGAGCGGTGAGCAATATCAGATAAACGTAGTGACCAAACTGGCGACGGCGAACTTCCCGGCACAGCGTCAGGCCATTCATCTCCGGCATTTCCCAGTCGCTAATCACCAGGCTGACGGGCTGGTTTTCGAGGATCGCCAGCGCGGCGACGCCGTTTTCCGCCTCACTGACGATATAGCCCCACTGCGTCAACATTCGGCTCAAGAGCCGACGATAAACCAGCGAATCTTCAACAATCAGGACGTGCTGTGCCGACATCGCGCCTCCTAAATCGGCAAGAACCAGATAAGGCTGATCGTGCCTTCACGAAACTTGCCGCTGCCGCTGTCGTGCCCCGGATAGCGGGTACCGGCATAGTTGGCATACTGCACAGAGAACGATCCTGGCGTATAGCCCGCGTAACCGAAGCTGTAGCTGTAGTCGCCATTCCACGGTTGCTGCTGGCTGCTGTCGGGGTACCAGAACGCCGTCGCACGGATAAAGAAATGTTGCTTAAAGGTATATCCGCACCCCCCGAGCAGTACGTTTTTGTTTTTACGTATATCGTCACTCTCCAGATCGTAATAACGCGGCACCCAACTGTAGCCCACCTGGCACATGATGGCGTCGCCTTTGTTGATCAGCAACGTATTCTCCATGGGCTTCGGCAGGGAAAATTTATATGCCAGAGTGATGGCTCCCTGCTCAAAATAGGTGTGACGCTTGCTGCCTGAGGTCCAGAAGTGGTTATCGCCATAGTTACTGTAAACCAGGCTGACGGTATTGGCATGCCAGTCGTCGTAGCCAAAACTATAGCGAAAATCGGCGGTATAGCGGCTGGTGTCAGTCACCGGTAAACGGGATGTCACGTTGGCGAACCAGAAGCTGTAAGGCGAGTATTGCAGGCTGAGGTTCAGCGTCTGATTATATTTTTTCTTCTGTTCTGCGCTGTCTGAGCTGTTGGGGACGGTCATCCACTGCTCTTTTAAACCCGAACTAAAGCTCAGCGCTCCCGAAAACACCTTGTCATTCCCGGAAAAAAGCCGTCCCCAGCGGCTGGTAAACACGCCGGCCTGCACCGGTTCACCATTTTTATCACGCAGCGGTTGTGCGTCGTTCTTCTCTGCGCCTTCCGCACCTGCGATGGCGCACCATAGCGCGCAGGCCAGCATATACTTCTCCCGCATTTGCCCTTCCTTAGTTAGGTATCCAGCGTGCGGCGACGCGGTATTTGGCCATCAGCCACAGTACGCCCAGCGCGGCGGCATGGATCAAGGTGTTCACTATCCACGCCTGGTGCCACAGATCGAAGGTGACCAACTGGCTTACGGCGAGCACGATATAAACATGCAAAATGAAGGTGTAGAGCGAACGCTGCCCGAGCGGGATCAGGAACCAGCCAGCCAGCCAGTTCAGGGGACGCCAACACCAGGTCAATAACAGATAAATAGTGACCATCAGACTGATATCATTGAGGATCCGTACCGGCCCGAGGCCGTTTTTCGCCGCCCAGGTATGATAAAAGGCGTTAAACTCCGCCGGAGGGATCACGTGCATCAGCAGCGCGGGCGGCATAAAAGGATTGGTATGGTTCTGGGCGACAAACGCAAGGATAAGCGCGATGAACACCAGCGCCGCGACGGCGACTTTGCCGGGTGGCGTGCGGGCGAAAGAGATCAGTTCCGCTTTGTACCAGCCGCAGCACATTCCCAGCACAAAGATAAATTGCCAGGCCAGCAGGGGAAAGGCGAATTCAAATTCGCAGGGCGTCACCCGTACCGGCCAGCGTTGCCAGCAGCCGTAGATCAGCAGCGAGACGCCCAGTAAGGGGTAGACGTGACCCTTTTGCAGCATTCCCAGAAACAACGGGCTGAGTAACAACAGAAAAATATAGAGACCGAGGATCTGCGTTTGGTGTGGGCCAATCTGCAGATAGAGGATAATGTTAAACCACGTCTCTTTTATTTGCGGGGTGAGTGGATAGAGCGACCAGCTGGTCCCGGAAAAACGATCGGTAAAGTGAGTGACTTCAAAGGCATTAATAAACGGAAAATATCTCAGCAAAAGAAAAGAGACAATAATAATAATATTAACCTGATATATTTTCCATGCGCGCAGATAAAGTCCCCAGCCCACCGTCAGTAATACAGCTTTTTGTAATCTGACACGATTTAGCATCCCTAACATAAAGCCCGACAGGATCACAAAACCCTCGGCGCCAGTGGTCAAACCAAAACGCTCCCAGCTGAAAATATTAAATATCGACATCACTTCCGTATGCGCCACCACCATCATAACGAGAGCAATGCCGCGCATAAAGTCGATACGCAGGTCGCGTTCACCCGCCAGAGAATAACGCCAGGCTATTGATTTATCAGTTTCTTTTTGCGAAATCGCTGAGGCAACCTGGCTCATGGAGGATCCTGTCGTCTACCCTGCAACATTTATTACAAATTATTTAGATAGTGTAGAATGCGCTATCTTGCAATGCCCTTTTTATAAATTCCCCCTGCATGCATCACACTATGTTAAGCTATCCAGGCACTTCTCAATTCACGCTGTTGAAATTTTTACGCCGCCATCTACACTCATTTTACTGTTATTTACCTGCCATAATGCGTCCTGCTGAATGCACCAGGTCGATAACAGACCTGTCACTCAAACTCAGCGCGGAATCAGGATATCCTTGCTATGGATTTTTATTTTTCCCGTTTTGAACATCGTCGACCGCCTGAGCCGCTCAGCACTCCGAGCTGGGTAAGAATGATCTGGCAGGTATTCGCTGTGGCCGCCCTGGTTCTTGGTGCCAATTATATTTACTGGCGCTGGACCGCGTCCTTAAACACTGATGCACTGTGGTATGCAATCCCTCTGGTGCTGGCGGAAACCCTGGCGTGGATTGGCACAGTTCTGTTCACCATTAATTTATGGCAGGAAAAAGATCCTCCGCCAGGCGTCCCCCCGACGGAGATCAACGACTGTCTGCGAGCGGATGAAGCGGTGGAGTCGAGGCCGATTAAAGTCGATCTGTTTATCGCCACCTATTCCGAAGACGTGGAACTGGTCAGGCTGTCGATCCGTGACGCCATGCAGATGACCTATCCCGGTCCGCTCGACTATAAGGTGCATGTCCTTGACGACGGGCGTCGCCCGGAAATGAAGGCGGTCTGCGAGCAGGAGGGGGCGAACTACATCACCCGTCAGAGTAATATCGGCTATAAAGCCGGTAACCTGCGCAACGGGCTGGAACATACCGATGGCGACTTTCTGATCATCTGTGATGCCGATACCCGCGTTTTCCCAACCCTGCTGAGCCACACGCTCGGCTACTTTCGCGATCCGGACGTCGCCTGGGTGCAGACCCCGCAGTGGTTTTTCGATCTCCCTGAGGGGGAGGATCTGGCATGCTGGCTGCGGCGTAAAGCTGGCGGCGCAGGCTACGGGGTGGGCTGGCTGGCGCAGAAAATCGTCGGTCCGGTGACCATCGGTCGCGATCCGTTTTTCAACGATCCGCGCATGTTTTACGACGTGATTTTACGGCGCCGTAACTGGGCTAACGCCGCGTTCTGCTGTGGTGCCGCCTCCGTTCACCGACGGGAAGCGGTGATGCAGGCGGCACTGCGCAGCTACGTCTGGAGCGTTGACGCCGAGATCGACCGTCATACGCGGGATATTCGCGACCCGGTAACGCGGGAAGCGCTGCAGGACGCCATGCGCCCCCACGTGGCCTTTGATACTGAACTGACGCCCTATAAGTTCCACGTCTCAGAAGATATTTATACCTCCATCCTGCTGCACGGCGACGCTGCTCGCCGCTGGCGCTCAGTAATGCACCCGCGGATCGAGTCCAAAATGCTCTCTCCGCAGGATATGCTGACGTGGATGATCCAGCGCTTTAAGTATGCCGCCGGATCGCTGGATATCCTGTTCCATGACAACATCTTCAGCCGACGCCGCTTTAAACTCTCGCTGCCGCAAACGCTGATGTACGCGACCACCTTCTGGTCCTATCTGGCCTGCGTGTGGAACACCGTGTTCCTGATCTCGCCTGTTATCTATCTCTTCACCGGCATTCCCCCAGTGTCGGCGTGGTCTACCCCTTTCTATCTGCACTTTTTACCCTTTTTTATTGTCTCCGAACTGGCCTTTATGTTCGGCACCTGGGGCATTTCTGCCTGGGACGGCCGGGCCTCTTACCTCTCCTTTTTCTCGATGAATCTGCGGGCGCTGGACACCGTTTTGCGCGGGGAGCAGATCAAATTTCACGTTACGCCGAAAGAGCGACAGACGGGCCGTTTTCTCTATCTCGTCAAGCCGCAAATTGCCATCGTTTTGCTCACCCTGACAGGGCTGATATGGGGCGGCATTCAGGTGGCGCGCGGTGAGGTTGACGACCCCTCCGGGTACGTCATCAACATTTTCTGGGGCGCGGTGAATATTGCCGCCATGCTGCCGTTGATTTTCGCCGCCATGTGGACGCCCCCCGAAGAGCAGGAGGCGAGCCGATGAGGATCCGCGACGCCCTGCTCTCCGCCCGCAGCTATCTCACCATCCTCATTGGCTTCCTGCTGGGTTTTGCGATTGTCGTATGGGTGGAAAAACAAATGCCTGCGCGCGTCGAGAGCAGCGGTGGGATGACGTTGAGCCAGGATTTTCCGCCGCTCCCTGCCCCGCGCGAGCTGACCTTTGACGAGGCGATCTGGGCGCGAGTGGCCTGGCAGTATTATGTGAATAATACTCAGCCAAACGGTCTGGCCAATGCGCACGATGACGAACCCTGGCTTAGCCTGTGGAGCGTCGGCAGCTATCTTTTCGCCGTGGTCGCCGCAGAGCAGCTGCATATTGTGACCGCCGCCGAAGGCGATGAGCGCATTGCCGCCGCCCTGTTTACGCTCGGTCAACTGCCCCTCAACGCCCAGGGATTGCCCGCCGCTCAGTACCATGCCGACACGTTGCAGATCCTCGGCAACCCGGACTCCTCCGCCATCGGTATGGGACGCCTGCTCACCGCCCTGCAAACGCTGCTCTGGCGCTATCCTCAGCACGCCGCCGCGGTGCGGGATCTGTTTAATCAGTGGCGGGTCGGCGCGCTCATCAGCAACAGCCCCGCCAGCCAGGCCGCGGCGCCGCTGCACCACTGGGCGCTGGCGGCGGATGAACCGCGGGACAGCTTTGGCTACCGGCTGTATGCCAGCCATACGCTGCGGCTGATCGACAGCGCCGCGGGGCTGGCGGTGACCAACCCGCCGCAGGGGCAGCAGATGATCGACATCGACGGCATCATGGTGCCCGACGAGGGGCTGCGCACGCCGTGGGGGCGGCAACCTTCGCTGATCAGCCTGCCGTACCTGCTCACCGGGCTTGAGCTGGGCTTTGACGCGCAGAGTGCGGAGATCGCTTGGCGCATCATGCAAATCCAGCAGCGCCGTCATAGCCTGAGGGTCAGCAAGCCGCCGATCAGCACCGACTACGCCGAGCCCGCGCCGGATTATGCCAGCGCGCTGGCGGACCGGCAGCCGCAGAGCGCCTTCGCCCCGCGCAGTGCCACCCCGGAGCAAACGGCGATCACCTCTACCCGCACCGCCTTTGCCTGGTACGCCCTGTTCCGCAATAGCTGGAGCGAAGCGCTGCGCCAGCAGGTCCAGACGCTGCAGGTCCCGGGCAAGGGCTGGCAGCGTGGGTTAAATCTCAACCGCAGCGTCAACGACGTTGTTGACGGCGATACCAACGCGATCGTGCTGGAAAGCCTGGCCTACATTTCCCGGGGGCAGATGCTGTGTCTGGCCTGCCTGAGCCCTGCCCCTCTACCCTCGTCCTCAGCAGGAGCAACGCCATGAAGCTGACCTATTTTTCCCGTTTTCCCCTGCTGGCCGGACTCATAGCGCTGTGGCTCTCACTCTCCGGCGCGCAGGCCGCGACCGGTCTGCCGGCTGCGGAATACGCCCCGCGTAGCGGGGAGCTGACGCCGAGGGAGATGACTATCGCCAGAAATGCCTGGCAATATTTCGTCGCCAACTTTCAGCCCACCACCGGGCTGGTCAATGCGGTAAACAAATACCCCTCGACCACCATGTGGGACAGCGCCTCCTATCTGGCCGCCATAACCGCGGCCCGTGAGCTGGGAATTATTGACAAGGCGGAGTTCGACCGTCGGATGCTGAAGTTTCTCGCCACGCTGAATAAGCTCGATTTATTCCGTAACGAATTACCTAACAAAGCCTATAACACCGTGAGCGGACAAAAGGTGAACTACCAGAATAAACCGGGTGAAATCGGCTATTCGGCGCTGGATATCGGCAGAATGCTGGTCTGGCTGAAGGTGATCAAGGAGCGCTATCCGGAATACAGCAACAGCATCGATAACGTGGTGCTGGGGTGGGATTTCAGCCATGTGGTCGACCCCTGCGGCACGCTGTATGGGGCTTATCTGGAAAACGGCCAGCCCAAATACGTTCAGGAAGGACGCCTCGGCTACGAGGAGTACGGCGCGGCGGGCTTTCAACTGTGGGGATTTAATACCTGTCAGGCCAGCCGGCCCCAGCCTTATGAGCTGGCGGAAATTTACTGCGTGATGGTCCCCTATGATTCTCGCGACCCGCGGCAAACCAGCCAGCATAACTATGTGGTCAGTGAATCTTACGTGCTGTATGGCATGGAGTTTGGCTTTGATAATCCTGCTGACCGGAACGATAGCCCGCGCGAGTACTCCCATCCATGGATGAAAAACTTTGCCGACCGGGTCTACCAGGCCCAGGAGAATCGCTACGCCATCACTGGGATCCTCACCGCTCGCTCCGAGCATCAGCTCGATAAATCCCCGTACTTTGTCTATGACACCGTGTTCAGCGACGGTTTTAACTGGAACACCATAACCGACAAAGGCCAGTTCGTACCGAACAGCGCCGCGGTGTCGCTCAAAGCGGCGATGGGGATGTGGGTGCTGTGGAACTCGCCCTATACCGATCGTTTGCTGGACGCCATTGAAAATGCGAACGAAGCGGGAAAAGGCTATTACGAGGGACTGTATGAAAACGGCGACGGGCCAATCAATGAGTTCACCGCCAACAATAACGGCATCATGCTGGAAGCGCTGCTGTTTAAAAAAGAAGGCAAACTGCTGCAGTTTTCCAGCGACAATCCGAAAAACCGCGATTTCGCGCCGTCGCTGTGGGACAAAAAGCTGGTGGATCTCTTTGAGCCCAATAACGGCCCGCGCAACCGCCCCTTCCTGAGCAATACCCCTGCCGTCAAGACATGGTGCGAACAGACCGGAACCACGCAGCGCACCCAACCCGCCTGCCAGGCCTGCCAGTGCGCCGCCTGCAAGGCTGACGAGCCCGTTAAACTTCCGCCGGTGACCGCGCAATGCTTAAAACCCTAGCTCGCTGGCTGACCGTCGCCATCCTCCTGCTGCTTATCGCCCTGGCGCTGTTCAGTCGCGAAGGCGCGGGGTGGCGCTGGCTGACCAAAGGCGGCTGGCACACCACCGCCCGTATCAGCAGCCTGACGCCGCAGGAGCGGACGTGGGCGCAGATCGCCTGGCGGTACGTCGAGAACAATACCCAGCCGCAAACCGGCCTGGTCAACGGCAGCGACAAACAGCCGCGCGCGACGCTGTGGCAGATGGGCGACACCCTTATCGCCCTGCTCGCCGCCAGAGAGCTGGGGTTGGTAAAGGAAGCGGAATTCGACGCCCGCCTGACGCCCCTGCTCGGCACCCTCAATCGCCTGACGCTGACCGACGGCGGTTCTCCGGGCAGGCTATACTCCACTCAGACGGCGACCCCTGTCGACTTCAGCGGCAAACCGGCGGCCAGCGGCTGGTCAGCAAAAGATATGGCCCGACTCATGCTCGCCCTGCGGCTCACCGCCGAACGCGCGCCGCAGTACGGCGAGTACATTGATAAAATTATCCTGCGCTGGAACTTCTGTCCGGTGATCGATAAAGACGGAGAGCTGTGGTCCGCCTCACTGCAGAACGGCCAGCGGACGATCCGCGAGGAGCTTCGGCTGGGAGACAGTGAATACGCCGCCAGCGCGTTTCGCCTGTGGGGATTCCCGGCCGGCAAGGCCTTCTCTCCCCCGGCGCGGAATGTGATTATGTATCAGCGTCGCCTCGCCGTTGACGACCGCGACCCGCGAACCACCTGGCAACCCGTGGTGCTCTCCACTCTGCCCGCCATGCTACCGGGACTGGAGTTCGGCTGGCAGCCGCCCGGCGTGCCGGAAGAGGTACAAAAAGCCATGCGCGAACGGGCGGAAGGGATATGGCTCAGCCAGAAAACGCGCTGGACACAGGATAAAGTGCTAACCGCCCGGGCCGATTTTTCGCTTACCCAGGCGCCCTGGCACGTGGAAGACACCGTCTGGGGGAATGGCTACGCCTGGAATACGCTCGGGGACGACGGGAAGTACTACCCCCGGCTGGCGCAGGTGACCACCAAAGCGGTCTTTGTCTTGTGGACGCTGTGGGAAACCGAGTATACCGATGCGCTGATGGCGGTCACTACCCATCTTAACGACTCGCAGCGCGGCTGGTTTGAAGGACGGGTCGAGGCCACCGGCGACGTCAACGCCACCCTCACCCTCTCCACTAACGCTATGGTGCTGGAGGCGCTGTTTTACAAACACAACGCCGGGCCGTTGTTCAAAAACGGCCTCGCGGATGACAACAGCTACTTTGCCCACCGCGCGACGGACGAATTTAACCCGCCCCGCCGCTGCCTGCCGGGCGAACGGGTCATTAGGAGCGCACCATGAAGTTTTATCGCGATCTTTTTGAAGCCAGTCTGAATCGTGTCGTACCGGAGCACGACAAACAGCGCTTCTTCCAGGCCTTCTACAGCACCTTTATCCATATGTCACCGGAAACCGAGCAGCACTTCTCCCAACGCTCCGGCGAGGAAGGCCAGCAGATGATCTTTAAAAGCTTTTTCGCCATGCTGGCGGTCAACGGCGACCTCTTCGTACCCGATTTTCTGGAACGGCTGGCACGCGAGCAGAGCGAGGAAGGCCTGCGTCTACCGCCGCGGTTTTTTGCCCTCTGGCGGGAAGCGATGCTCAAAACCGTCCGCGCCAGCGATCCACTGTGCGATGAAGAGATCCTCACTGCATGGGCAATGGCGATCGCCCCTGGTCTTGAGTATCTGCGCCGCCAGGCGGAGCTCCACTATCAAACTGTTGGCCAGTAATCATGCATGCCGCTAACCGTACCGACCTCAACCTCCTGCCCTCAGCGGTGATGATCTACGATGATCGCGAACGGCTGCAGGCCTGGAATGATAAGGTGGCGCTGTTTTATCCAACGATCGCACCCTGGCTCGCCGTCGGCGCCACTCTTGAGAGCCTGGCCGAGAAGTTTATCGATGCCGGATATAACATCGACCCAGGCCGGCAACAGACGCTGCGCGAGGCGATTATCCGCAACTGCCGCCAGACGAACCACTGCGAGGTACGCCAGTCGGGCAACCGCCGGATTTACATTCAGCATCAGCGGCTGGCGGATGGCGGGATTGTCAGCCTGCATACCGACATCACCGAGCTTGACGAGGCCCGGCGCTCGCGTCACCAGCTTCATGACGACTTTTTATTCACCGCGGAGTCGATCCAGATCGGTATCTGGGACTGGCAGGTCTCCCACGACAACCTGCAGGTGAATGACACCCTGCTGGCGATGGTCGGCCAGTCGCGGGCACAGTGGCGCTATCCGCTGCGTTTTATGCTCAATCTGGTCCACGAGGACGATCGCACTACCCTGCAACAGGCGATGATCGCCTCGCAAAAAGAGCATATGCCGGTTTTTGAATGTGAACTTCGTGTCCAGCACCCGACGCAGGGCTGGCGCTGGATGCTGCTCTCAGGGCAGATCGTCACCCTCAACATGCAGCAGCAGGCAGAGCGGGTGATCGGCACCTTGCAGGATATTACCCGGCGCAAAGCCGCAGAGCTGCTGGCCATTGAGGCGGCGAAGGAGGCCCGCGAGGCGAACGAAGCGAAAAGCGCCTTCCTCGCCAATATGAGCCACGAAATCCGCACCCCGATGAACGGCATTCTCGGCATGACGCAGCTCTGCCTCGATACGCCGCTGACCGCGGAGCAGCGGGAGTACCTTTCGCTGGTGATGAGCTCAGCCCAGTCGCTGCTGCACATTATTAACGACATTCTTGATTTCTCACGCATTGAGTCGGGCAAGATGCAGGTGGACGAAGAGCCGCTGGAGATCCGCCCCTTTATCCAGTCGCTGATCCGCCCGCATATGCCTGCCGCCAGCGAAAAGGGCATTGAGCTGCTGGTGGACATCTCACCTGCGGTACCGGAGGTGCTGATCGTCGATGGCCCCCGGCTGCGGCAAATCCTGACTAACCTGTTGGGTAATGCGCTGAAGTTCACACATCAGGGGGAGGTTCTGCTGGCGATTGCGCCGGCCGACGACGAAAGCCGCTGGCGCTTTCGCATACGCGATACCGGCATCGGCATCGCCCCGGAGAAGCAAAAGGCGATCTTCGAGGCCTTCAGCCAGGCCGATAGCTCTACCACCCGCCGCTACGGCGGCACCGGGCTGGGGTTAACCATTTCGGCCCGCCTGGTCAGCCTGATGGGCGGCGAGCTGATGGTGGAGAGCCAGCCCGGGGCGGGCAGCGAATTTGCCTTCACCCTGCCGCTGGAAGGCCTGCACGCCGCGGCCTCCGGTAGCGCTCCGCTGAGCCGCTTCAACAACCAGCGGGTGCTGGTGGTTGACGACAACAGCACCAACCTGCGCCTGCTCGACACCATGCTTCGCCAGATGGGGCTGATGCCAAGCTGCGTGGACAACGCCGGCGAGGCGCTACGCCGGGCCGCCGAAGGGCCGCCCTGGCCGCTGATCCTGCTCGACGCGCAGATGCCGGATATGGACGGCGTATCCCTGGCGCTGGAGCTCTCCGCCCTGCCCGAGGCCCGGCAGAGCCAGATCATTATGCTCAGCTCCATGAGCCGCCATTTTGACGCCAATATGCTTAAGCGCATCGGTATCGCCCACTATCTGCATAAACCGGTGGCGCAGCGCGAACTGCATCAGGTTATCGCCGGTATTCTCCTTCCCACGCCGGTGGTGGCGACAGCGCCAGCCCCCGTTGCGGAACCGGTCAGGGACCAGACCGGGCTGCATATCCTGCTGGCTGAGGACAACCTGGTTAATCAAAAGGTCGCCAGACGGCTGCTGGAGCAGTTGGGTCACCGCTGCGAGGTGGTGAGCAACGGCCGGGAGGCGCTGGAGCGCTGGCGCGCAGCCTGCTGGGATTTACTGCTGATCGATCTGCAAATGCCGGAGATGGACGGTGAAACCGCCATCCGCCTGCTGCGCGAAGAGACGCCGGCGCTGGGCAGGCAACATCAGCCCGCGATGGCCATGACCGCCCATGCCATGCAGGGCGATAGAGAGCGCTGTCTGGCGATGGGCTTCGACGGCTATATCGCCAAACCAGTGAGTCTTGAGGCGCTACGGGAAGCCATCGCCCGCGTCGGCGCAGCGGAAGATAGCGGTTTGGAGGAAGAGAAAGGCCTGCCGGACGAGGCCCACCTGCTAAAACAGTGCGCAGACGATCCTGAGCTGGTCGAGGAGCTGCTGGGACTCTTCGCTGAAGGGCTTGATGCTGCGATCATCGCCCTCACCCACGCCATTGATACTAATGACAGGGAGACGTGGCGCCGTATCGCCCACAAACTGCGTGGCGAGGCGGTCACCCTCGGCTTTCAACGCCTTGCCGGGGTGCTCCAGCAAATGGAGAGCCGGGCGACGTCGCCCGGCCAGACCGTGCCAGATGACCTGCGCGACGCGCTGGCCGAGGCAACCACAGGCTGCCACCGGTGGCTACATCGCAGATCGCAGGAGGTCCTCCGTGATCGTTAAACGCCTTCTGCTGCTGATGGTTTGCCTGCCGCTGGCGCATGCCGGTTCTGCGCCGGTGACCTGGTCCCTGGCCGGGCAATGGCGGGTGCATGACGCCAACGACAGCGCCTTCGACGGCGCGCAGGCTTCGGATGGCGACTGGCGCACGCTGCGAGTACCGGCAAACTGGTACAGCGCTGGATACGATCATCAGGGCGCCCTGTGGTATCGCCATCAGTTTACCCTGCATGGCCTGTCGCCGGATGCCATGGCTACCCTGGTGTTTGACGGCGTCGATTACTTTGCCGAGGTGGCGCTCAACGGCAAGACGCTGGCCCGACACGAGGGCTATTTTCAGCGCTTCCCGGTGGACATCAGCGGGGCCGTACGCCGCCATAATCAGCTCGCCGTGCGGGTCGACAGCCCCTATGAAGACCCGCAAAAGATCTGGCCGCTGCACAAAACGCTGATGAAAGGGATCCTGAATCAGCACGACACCCGCCCGGGCGGCGCCTGGTCGGTTCAGGGGCAGGATGCCAACTCCGGGGGGATCTGGGCGCCAGTGAAGCTCCATCTGAGCCGCGGCGTCACCATCGACGAGGTGATCCTGCGCCCGGACTGGCAACAGGGGCTGGAGCAGCCCATGCTGCGTGCCGAAATCCGCTATCGGGCTGTGACGCCCGGCCCCGTCACGCTACGCCTGACGGCTACCCCGGACAATTTTTCCGGCCCACGTTTTCACCAGGCCTTCGCGGTCACTCTGGAGAAAACCGCAGGCGTCCTGCACGTCTCGCTGCCCATGCCGTCCGCGAAGCTCTGGTGGCCCGTGGGCGCAGGCAAGCCGAACCTCTACCGGGTGCGCGCCACCCTAACGGATAACCGGGGGATGATGGATACCGCCGTCACCCGCACCGGATTACGTAAGGTGGAAGCGCTGGCGGATAATCAGGGCTGGCGCATCAACGACAGACGGCTGTTCATTAAGGGCAGCAACTATATTGGCTCCCCATGGCTAAGCACCATGACGCGGAAAAAGTACCGTCGGGATTTCAGGCTTGTCACGGCGATGAACGCCAACGCCATCCGCGTTCACGGCCACGTGGCGGGGCGCGCGCTGTATGAGGTGGCCGATGAGATGGGACTGATGATCTGGCAGGATGTCCCCCTGCAATGGGGTTACGATGACAGCGCCGCCTTCGCCGAGAACGCTGTGCGCCAGACCCGGGCGATGATGGACCAGTTCGGCAATTCACCGGCGATTATTGTCTGGGGCGGCCACAACGAGCCGCCGTGGAACTCGCCGTGGATGGAAAAACGCTTCCCCGACTGGCGTAAAACCTTAAATCAGACCCTGACGCAGCGGGTGGGCGATGCGCTGGCGGAAGATACCTCCCGCATCGTGCATCGCTTTTCCGCTGTCGAAGAGCACTACTGGGCGGGGTGGTATTTCGGCACCCTGCGCGACCTGCTCGCCCCGGCGAAAACCGGGATTATTACCGAGTTTGGCGCCCAGGCGCTGCCCCGCCTCTCCACCCTGAAGACCATTATCCCGGCCCGTCTGCTGTGGCCGAAAACCACCGCTGCCGACGACCCCGGCTGGGTGCGATGGAAGTACCATAATTTTCAGCCTTTCCAGACCTTTAAATTTGCCGGTATTCCACGAGGCAACAATATTCAGGAGATGATTGAAAACACCCAGGCATATCAGGCCAGACTGGTGGCGCTGGCGGCGGAGAGCTATCGCCGCCAGCGTTATCAGCCGGTGACCGCCCTGTTCCACTTTATGTTTGTCGAGACATGGCCCTCCATCAACTGGGGGGTGGTGGATTATCTGCGCCAGCCGAAGGCCGGTTACTATGCCCTGCAGCGCGCCTATCAGCCGATCCTGCCGTCCATCGAGCCGGTGACCGCCAGCTGGCGTCAGGGAAGCCCGGCGACGGTGCGCCTGTGGGCGATTAACGATACCTGGGCAGCCTGCGAGAATTGCCGCCTGACCTGGCAGGTCAGGCAAAATGGCCAGATGCTCGCTCAGGGAGAAACCTCGCTGACCCTGCCGCCCGACGCTGGCCAAATGGTCAGGGAGTTGACCGTCACCCCCGCCGGCCCGCAGCCCGTGACGATCGTCTACCGCATTGACAACCGTCGCGGCAAACACGTGGGTGCTAACCAGCATACCGAGCCCGTCGCCGCGGCGCAGGCGGGGAGATGAAGATGGAGCCAATCGGTGCCGCGGTCAGTCGTGGATTTTCACCCCCAGACAGCCGCGAACAAATTCAGGGTTAAAGTGTTTCACCGCTTCGCCAACGTAACCTAAATCCAGGGCGCCGATCTGCGCCATTTCGCTCGTGGTGAGCG
This sequence comes from Klebsiella sp. X1-16S-Nf21, assembly GCF_002837615.1. Classification (NCBI taxonomy): domain Bacteria; kingdom Pseudomonadati; phylum Pseudomonadota; class Gammaproteobacteria; order Enterobacterales; family Enterobacteriaceae; genus Klebsiella; species Klebsiella sp. X1-16S-Nf21. The sequence continues at coordinate 24,183 of NZ_PJDK01000028.1, read as the reverse complement.
AGAAATCCCAGATGGCAAAGTTCTCTTCAATACGCTCCTGGCGGGTGGATTTAGGGATCACCGTGACACCACGCTGCACGTTCCAGCGCAGGATGACCTGCGCAATGGTTTTTTGATGGGCATCGGCAATCCCCTGCAGCATTTCATCTTCATACGGGTGATGTCTTCCGCCGCCTAACGGCGCCCACGCTTCCGGCTGAACGTGATAATGCTTCATGGTTTCCAGCGCCGCAGGCTGCGCGAAATAAGGATGCAGTTCAACCTGGTTCACCATCGGCTTAATTCTGACGGTTTCGCAGAAGTTAGCTAACACATGGGGGTAGAAATTGGAGACGCCAATCGCTTTCAGGGTACCGACCTCATAAGCCTCCTCCAGCGCGCGCCAGGCGCTGAAATAATCGCCCATCGCCTGATGCAACAGATAGAGATCGAAATATTCCAGCCCGGATTTTTTTAAGGACGCGGCAATCCCGGCTTTCGCCATCCCGGTGTTGGCCATGTCCTGGACCCACAGTTTGGAGGTTATAAAAAGCGCCTCACGGGTACACAGACCTTCGGCGATGGCTTCGCGAACGGCTTCACCCACCTCATCTTCATTATCGTAGACGGCAGCGGTATCGATAAGGCGGTAGCCGGTACGAATGGCGTTCAGCACTGACTGCTTACACTCTGCTTTATCGGTCACCTTAAAAACGCCAAAACCCAGCATCGGCATTTTAAGGTTGTTACTTAATACAGAATATTCCACGATGAAGCTCCCCTCTTGTTAAAACACCATGGTAAGACAGGAGCGCGGTCACGATTAGCCTGTCATTCCTGATTTGACTTATGTATTCAATTCATTAATCGCAGTGCGCTGAGATGATCTGATTTTGATAGAGAGCAGAAAAGTCCCCCCTGCCGCGCCCAGCAATAACAGACCGCTCAGTGCAAACGTGCTGTGCCATCCCAGACTATCAAACACCAGGCCGCCTGCCGTTGACCCGAGGGCAATCGATAGCTGGATCACAGCAACCATTAGACCACCGCCCGCCTCCGCATCTTCGGGCAGCGTCCGCGCAATCCATGTCCACCAGCCGGTGGGCGCCGCCGTCGCCAGCAGGCCCCACAGGCTTAACAGTACGGTGACGGCACCGGTATGGTGCCCGGCCAGCAAAAGCGCTCCGACAATCGCAGCCATAATCAAAGGGATAGCCACCAGCGTCAGATAAAACCGGGCGTGCAGAACGGTCGAAATGAGCAGCGTGCCGACAAAACCAGCGACGCCAATCGCCAGTAATATCAGGGGCAGACCAGAAGAACTGACCCGGGTCACCGTCTCCAGAAACGGTCGCACATAGGTAAATAAGGTAAACTGCCCCATAAAGAACAGCCCGCAGGCCAGCAATCCAAGGGATACCGTCGAGCGGCGGAACAGACGCAGCACGGTTCCCTGCCGCTGTGGTGCGCGCTGGCTTTTCATCGACGGCAGGCTAACGCATTGCCAGATGAAGGCTACCATCGCCAGCGGAACAAGACATAAAAAGGCGCCGCGCCAGCCGACGGTGGCCCCCAGGTAGCTGCCCAGCGGCGCTGCCACAACGGTGGCCAGCGCGTTACCGCCGTTAAAGATGGCCAGTGCGCGGGGGACCTGGCGCTGCGGCACCAGCCGAATGGCCGTTGCCGCCGACATCGACCAGAAGCCGCCGATGACGATCCCGATGAGCGCTCTGCCCAGCATATAAACCGGGAAACTGGACGCCAGGGCAATCATCAATCCTGAGGCCGCCATCAACGCCGTGAGCCCCAGCAACAGCCATTTACGGTCCAGCGACCCGGTAAGACGGGAAATCGTCAGGCTGGTCAATACCGCCAGCGCGCCAGAAAGCGCGATCCCCTGGCCTGCTAATCCCTCGGTAATGTGTAAATCACCCGCGATGGGTGTCAACAGACTGACCGGCATAAATTCTGAGGCAATGAGCACAAATACGCAGAGCGTCATCGCCAGGACGCCGCTCCAGTATGCGCGGGTGTTATGTAATCCAGACATTATTTATCTCCGACAAAACGAAGCCGCCTGCAGGCGGCTTTGGGGATGTCTCCGGCACAGGAGAGCTATTGCAGGTTGGTTTTGAAAAATTGAGTGAATGTAGCAAAGGGAATTTTGCCCGCGACGTTGTCATAGAGATCGACGTGGTTTGCGCCAGGGACAATCACCAGCGCTTTCTCTTTACTGCCGATCGCCTTAAAGGCATCTTCGGCAAAATAGCGTGAATGGGCTTGTTCGCCGGTCACAATAAGCGTCGGAATAGTCACTTCGCTGGCGTAACTCAGCAGCGGCATATTCATAAACGACAGCGGCATCGTCGCATTCCAAGCCCCGGTTGAATTAACCGAACGCGCATGGAAACCTCGCGGCATACGGTAATAATCGAAGAACTCTTTCAGGACCGGATTGGGGTTGGCGGGCAAGGTTTCCGGCAAAATACGATCGGCAGCGCTGACGTTGCCTTTATCATCAACATATATGTCATGCCCACCGGGGGCGGAAGTGCCGTTTGCCGCATCCTTCCAGCGCTGCGCGTTCAAGTACTGCAGTACCGCTCGGCGGTCGGCTGTCGTGTAGCGGTCTTTGCCATCGCCTACCCCATGCCCCATCGCGCGGCTCATGTCATACATGACGCTGGTCGCCACCGCTTTGACGCGGGTGTCCATCGCCGCGTCGTTTAGGGCCATACCGCCCCAGCCGCAAATGCCGAGCAAACCGATACGGTTGCGATCCACCTCTTTTTGCAGGCCCAGAAAGTCCACCGCGGCACTGAAATCCTCGGTATTGATATCCGGTGAGGCCATGTTGCGTGGGTAGCCACCGCTTTCGCCCGTATAGGATGGGTCAAACGCCAGGGTGACAAACCCCTGTTCGGCCAGCGTCTGGGCATACAGGCCGCTGGACTGCTCTTTTACCGCGCCGAAGGGACCGCTCACGGCAATAGCTGCCAGTTTGCGTTCACCGCGATCCTTCGGCAGGTAGAGATCGCCAACTAAGGTTATCCCGTAGCGGTTCTGGAAGGTCACCTTACGGTGATCCACTTTCAAACTCTCAGCAAACGTTTTATCCCATTTTTCAATCAGTGAAACAGGCGCATTCGGGTTAATTGTCTCAGCATAGCTCATCGTTGTCACTCCAGTTAATGAGGCGCAAAGCAGCATGGCGGGTATCGCGGCTGTCAGTTTTTTGGTGAAAACCGTCATCAAAATTCCCCTAAATAAACGTGATCAATGCAAGTCTCCAGTAGACAATGCAGCTTTGCTTTATTGTCGTGCGCTTAGTGTAGCCAGCAGTAATGGTTCTGATTAGTAGGTAAAAAATGCTAAAATTAATACCATATTGTTCTAAATGGCATGTGGATGACGAGGCAGGAGAATGGCGAAACGGGAAAACTATAATGACCTTTATCTGTTTATGCAGGTGGTGCGGGAAGGCAGTTTTACCGCCGCAGCGCAACGACTTGGCCTGGCGCAGTCCGGGGTAAGCCGTGCGGTTCGCGAACTCGAAGAGCGGCTGGGCGTTCAGCTTCTGGTGCGCACCACCCGCCGGTTGTCGCTCACTCAGGCGGGTGAGCAGCTCTATCACAATGTCGAATCCGGTTTCGACGCCTTAGATATGGGACTCGCCACGCTGGCCCACTATCGTCAAACGCCCTCCGGTACGGTACGCATCAATGCCAGCCAGCATGCCATTGATAAAGTCCTGCTGCCGAAGCTGGCAGTATTTAAACACCGCTATCCCGATATCAGACTGGAACTGATCAGCGAAAGCCGGTTTGTCGATATTATTGCGGAGCGATTCGATGCGGGCGTGCGTCTGGGCCCGGAAGTCGGGAGTGGTATGATTGCGGTACGCATTTCGCCCGATATGGAGATGGCTGTTGTCGGTACCCCGGAACATTTTCGCCGCTACGGCTTTCCACAAACGCCCGCCGATTTAGTCGCCCACCCCTGCATCGCTTATCAGTTCGGCGACGGCAGCCTTTACGCCTGGGAACTTAATGTGGATGGCAAAAAAATCGCCCACCCGCCTCAGGGACAGTGGGCTTTCGCCGATAGCTATATGGAGGCCAAAGCGGCGAGGCTCGGTCTGGGGCTGGCCTATGTCCCGGAAGAGCTGATTACCGACGATCTAGCCCAGGGCACACTTATCCGGGTGCTCCAGCGTTATAGCCAGCGTCTGGAAGGTTCATTTCTCTATTACCCGCACCGCAATGTGTCGCCCGCGCTGAGAGCGGTCATTGATACATTGCGAATGTAGCTGAGGTTGCCTGCAGGCAGCAGACCACCGGTAGCGGTTGGTGGAGGGGTCTGAACTCAGAGCTTTCGCTTAATTCCGAACCATGCAAATTGTTAGGCGATGCGGAAATGATCTGATATCAGTATCAATTTTGCGACTTACCTATGTGATCATAAAGTTATAATACAGCACCGCTTCGTAACGAGTTAAAAAAACGCATATTTCCCTGCTACGCAAACCCTTTTTCTTCGCCTACCCACGCCTGTTGTTGAAATACCTCCAAAACGCTTAAGCATGCCTTTCCACCTCAGGGCTGCTACGCTAACTCTCAGTCAATGGCGAAGGAGGCGTAATGAAAGTCCTCAATATCCTGGTCCGTCGATGCGTGCTGATTACCCGCTTTGAAGAGACCGTTTCGTTTTATGAAAACCTTATCGCGCAGACGGCCAGGTTGCGTTTCGACTATCCCGAATACGATCTCAAACTGGCGCAGGTGGGTTCAGTGCTTTTAATCGGCGGAACCGAGCAAAGCCTGGCGCCTTTTCGCGCCACCGAGGCCACTTTCCTGGTCAACGACATTACCGCCTGGGAGAAACATCTGCCTTCCACCGGAGCAACGATTATCAATCCGGTGAAGGCCGTGCCCACCGGCTGGAACATGCTGGTTCGGCATCCGGATGGCATGATTGCCGAATACGTTGAGCATCATGACAAAAACCCAGCAGATGAGATCTTCTGATGCTTCGCTTTCAGAGGGTTGGACCTGGTATCAGTCGGCTATACTGCCAGAAAAGTGCGCTTTCTGCTGTAGCCAGAGAGGGAGAGAGGGAGAAACTGGCGCTGCAAGCCGCAGCGCCACAGTTATCCTCTTACCCGGATAGCATCACAGGCTGACACTGTTCAACCAGTTGAGCAGACTTTCCACTGAGTATTGCGTCGGTGCGCGCGATATCGGCTGCCCCGATGTTATCAACAGCAGCGTCGGCAGGCCGCGTACGCCGAGGTCGCTGGCCAGTTCCTGATGCAGGTCGGCATCCAGATAGCGCGTTTCAAACTGAGCAATCCGCTGGCTGAGTTTTTCATGGGCCAGTAGCTGCCAGTGTTTACGGCAGTGCACACAGCGCTCCGCGCCAACGAACAGCAGCACGGGTCGTTCACCCTCCAGTTCACTCGCCGCGCTTATCGGCCGGAATGCGCTTTCCGCAACGCGGAACAGCTTCGGACTGCGGCGCAGCGTATCGTTATCGGTTGCGACGCACAGCGCATCGGCGCTTTTACTGTACGGCTGTACGCCCGCCACGCGCACCACGCTCTGCGCCGGGCCCGCCGCCGCCGCGCCCGGCTGACGCAGAGTGCGGACATCAACTGCCGCAATCGGCGTCTCCTGTGGTTGCGCAAGCTGCGGGATCCACGCGTAAGGAATGCGGTAGGCGCGGTAAACCATATTATTATTCAGCGTCTTACCCCAGAACGGCGAAATGTATTCCCAGACAATGTCGTGATCGCGGGTCACTTCAAAAATGCGGCCGTTCGAACCTTCGTTAATCAACGTATTGCCATTTTCCAGGCGCTGCATATTGCTGATATACGGACTGTAGAAGCGGTATGAATCAGTCGGTTGCGGCAGGTCCGCTTCATAAGGCGAGTAGCGCCACTCAATATCGAGGGTCAGCGGGTTGATCTCAAGGATCCGTGAATAATCGCGCCAGGCGTTTTTCACCCCATCCGCCGACGCCGGATTAGGCGCACCGTATCCGGCCCAACCGCCGTTGTCGAAAATCAGGATATTGCCCGCGCCCGGCAACCCCTGGGGGATCATATGCGCATGATGCTGGCCGATGATCCAGCCGATGTGCTTCAGCTCCGGTTTGCTGTAGTCCGGGCCGAGCTGCCAGACTATTTTGCCGCTCTGCTTATCGATAATGGCGATAATATTGGATTCGCGGGCGTCCCAGATAATGTTGTCGGGATGAAAGCGCGCATCGCCGGCGTCATACCATTTATTCGGCCCCAGCGCCGACATCGAGTTGATATGCATCCAGTCGCCCATTCCGCCGCCGCTGGCGCGCATATTCGGGTTATTGTACAGCGCGGTGCGCGCCGCATCGTCGAAGCCCAGCTCATGAAAATGGTCGCTGCAGCGCCACTCCCAGACCACATTGCCCTGCCAGTCGACTTCAATAATGGTGTCGTCCAGCAGCAGCTTGTCGGAGATCGCTTCATTAACCAGATTGGTGTGGGCGAGGATCAGGGTATTGCCGCCATCGACCTGCGGCTCCAGCCCCGGCGCGTAGTAGCCGACGGGGTTACCCGCTCGCTGATAGTCGTGATGAGCGCGCGCCATCCAACGCGTTTCATTGCCAGGGTCGCTGACCTGTTCGTAGTGGTCGAATTTCCAGGTCACGTTGCCCTCCCAGTCCACCTGGATCAGATCGAGCATATCCTGCATGCCATAGCGCGGGTCACGCTCGCCGCTGTGGCCAAGGATGGCGCCGCCGGGCAGAATTTTGTTGGGAAACCCATGCAGTTCAGGCCATTCCCGCACCACGTGACCATTCATATCCACCAGTACCGCGCCGTGTTCGGTGGCCTGGAAAAGGGTGTAGCCGCTCCAGGCGCTCTGCGGATCGTAAAGGGTGGCGCCGGTCGGGTAAACGGAAGGATGTCCCATATGTTGCTCCTTAAATAATAAAATCAGACAGAAGTAATCAGGTTACGAATGTGGCGGCAGGCGGCGGTAAACGAGTCATCATCACGCTGGCGCGGATGAGGCAGCGCCAGGTTCACGATTTCTCGTATCCGCCCCGGACGCGGGGAGAGCACGACGACGCGATCGGCCAGGGCGACGGCCTCTTCCACATCGTGCGTCACCAGTAACGTGGTGGTTCCCGCGCTTTGGTGGATCTGTAAAAGTTCCTGCTGCAGGGTGTGACGCGTCAGGGCATCCAGCGCGCCGAAAGGCTCATCGAGCATCAGGATCTGCGGGCGGGCCACCAGACCGCGGGCAATAGCCACCCGCTGGGCCATGCCGCCGGAAAGCTGCGCGGGCAGCGCGCTGGCGAACTCGCTGAGCTGCACGCGCGCCAGCATCTCCAGTGCCCGCTGGCGCTTCGCCGCCCGGGTGAGCTTTTCATCTGCCAGGCCGAGCATCACGTTGTCGAGCACGTTAAGCCACGGGAACAGGCGCGGCTCCTGAAACACAATGCCGCGCTCTTTGCCCACGCCGGTGACCGGCTCGCCGTTAATACAAATATCCCCCTGGGTGGCAGACTCAAGGCCCACCAGCATCCGTAGCAGCGTCGATTTACCGCAGCCGCTGCTGCCCACCAGCGCGACCAGTTCACCGGCGGCGATATCCAGGTTGAAATTCTGTAGCGCCGTCACCTGTTGCCAGGATTTACGCACATGGCGAAAAGAGACCAGAGTTGAAGAGGTCATAACTGCTCCTGTTGACGCCAGCGGGTGGCGCGCATTTCCAGTAAACGTCCGGCTTTATCCAGCGCCGCGCCGGTGATACCGACCAGCACCATGCCGCAGAGAATAGTGGGCATATCCAGCAGCTGCTGGGCATTGATCATCAGGCTGCCGATCCCGACGCCGGAGGACATGAAATATTCCGCGCCGATATTGCCAAGCCAGGCATAAATCAGCGCCAGCCGCAGACCGGCGAAGATCCCCGGCGCGGCACCGGGAAGAATGACCCGGCGCAGGCGCGCGAATTCGCCCAGCCGCAGCACCCTGGCGACTTCATCGAGTTGCGGGTTTCGCTGAAGCACCGCCTGCAGAGTGCTGAAGAACATAGGAAAGAACGACGCCAGCGCGATAAAGACGATTTTGCCGCCGTTATCGTTACCCACCCATGCCGTCAGCAGCGGCAGCCAGGCAAACAGAGCAATATGGCGCAGCACGTTAAGCGTGGGGGTAAAAATTTGTCCGGCGCGTGGACGCAGCGCCAGCAGCAGCCCGCAGAGCAAACCGCCGGCAATCCCCAGCGCGCCGCCGACAACCGCTCTCCCCAGACTGGCCAGCATCGCGGCGCTCAGCTCTCCGCTCAGGATCCCCTGAACAAAACGTGCCGCCACCGCCAGCGGCGAAGAAAATAATCCGCTATCAATCCAGCCCCACTGGCTGGCCAGCTGCCACAGCGCCAGCAGGACTATCGGCAGCGGTAACGCCCGCCAGCTGGCCTGCGGTTTCCACGCCAGGCGTCCGGCGGCTGGCTGCGGCCAGAACACCAGTCGGGAACAGGCCCGATTCGCCGCCCACTCCATCAGCATGCCGCTCAGGCCAACCACCGCGATGGTGACAAAGACGATATCCAGTTGAAACAGCTGGCGGCCCCAGACCATCAGGTAGCCAATACCTTCGGAAGAAGCCAACAGCTCGACAACGATAAGCGATACCCAGGCCTGCGAAAGCGCCAGACGCAGACCGGTAAACCAGCCCGGCAGGCTTGCCGGGATCACCAGCCAGCGCAGCCGCTGCCAGCGGGAGAAGTTCATCACCCTGCCGGCTTCGCTCAGGGTCTGCGGCACGCTGGCTACCGCCTGCTGAGTGTTGATGGTCATCGGCACCACAGTGGTTTTCACGATAACCGCCAGCTTGAGGCCGTTATCAATCCCGAACAGCACCATCAATAGCGGGATCCAACCGAGCGTCGGAATTTGCGCCAGCGCGTAGAACAGTGGTTCCACCCGCTGCGCGGCCGCTGGCACCAGGCCAAACAGCGCCCCGAGCAGCGTGCCGGCGATGGCGCCCAGCAGCAGGCCAAGCGCCAGATGCTGGAGACTAAATCCCCACTGCGCCAGCAGATCGCCGCTCAGCAGCGACAACGCGGTATCGGCAACCACCGACGGGGCGGGCAAAATTTGCGCGGGCATCCATCCCTCGCGGGCGGCGATGTACCACAGCAACAACAGTAGCGCTGGCAGCAGCCACGGCCAGCCGTTAAGCCGGAAACCCGGCCTGCCAGGGGCATCGGTTCTTAAGATCATCTGCGACATATCGGTCCACTCATCGGAAAGTGATGCCGCTATGAAAACGTGACTCACGCTGCCCCGCTATTGCGTAAGGCGAATAATCCCGATGCATCGAATGCATTTCAGCCTGGCGGGCACGCGGCGTCTGATTTAGCTTTTTTTCACCCATGCTTGGCGAATAAAAGCATTTAACACACGGCCCGCCGGCTCTTTAGGGTGAGAAAAAAACTCAAGGGAGCAATACGTTATGATGAAAGCATTTTTTAGCCGCACCTTGCTGGCATTGGTCGCGGTCATCGGTCTGGCGGCAAACGCCCAGGCCGAGACGCTACGAACCATTCGCATCGGCGTGCCGGATCAGAGCGCCGGCAGTCAACCTTTTATTGAGGGGCCGGTCGGCATGGCGTTTATCCGCCATCAGCTGGAAGAGGTGTTTAAACCGCAGGGTGTGGAAGTGCAGTGGCAGTTTTTCAAGGGGGCAGGCCCGGCGGTGAATGAAGCGTTAGCCAACCGACAGCTTGATTTTGTTTACCTCGGCGATCTGGCGGCGATTATCGGTAAGGCCAATGGTCTGCCGACACGCCTGCTTCTGGGCAGCCGCGGCTCGGAATCCTGGCTCGCGGTAACCAAAGCCTCGGGTATTAAAACGCTGGCCGACCTGAAAGGCAAACGGGTGGCGGTCTATCGCGGTACGGCGGACCAGCTGGCCTTTGACCGGGCGCTGCAAACCGCCGGCCTCAATGAGCGCAGTTTGCAGGTCATCAACCTTGACTGGAACGCGGGTAAAGCGGCGCTGGCGGCCGGTCGCGTCGATGCGGTATGGGGAGGCGTCTCCCTGCTGGCGCTACGCGGCGACAAAATTGATGTGGTGGTTAAAAGCGGCGATTCAGGCCGCCAGAACACCACTCAGGCGGGGTTCCTCGGCACGCAGACGTTTATCGAGACCTGGCCGCAGGCGACTCAGCAGATCGTTAATGTGCTGGTGAAGAATGCCGCTGAAATCAGCGATCCGGCTAATCGAGACGCCTGGTCTGCCGAGATGGCGCAGCAAAGCCAGATCCCCAAGGCGTTATTTCTGGAAGCGCTGCAGCCACAGGATCTGAACTTTACCACCTCACCGCGTATTGACCCGTTCCTGACCGGCAGCTTCAGCAGTAGCGTCGAGCAGGCTAAATCGGGTCGTCTGATCCGCAGCGCTTTTGACGTTAAGCAGTGGGTGGACGGCCAGTTTGTCGAGCAGGCGCTGAAAACGCAGCAACTGGAAAACCGCTGGCCACCGTACGATGCCAAAGGTGAGGCGAAAAACGCCGGTTAATCCCTCTCCTCATGCGCCAGCAGCTGAAGCTGATGCTGACGGTCGGTATGGAGGATAATCTCAATCAGCCTCTCAACCAGCGGCGGCTGAATCGCGTGAACCGGGGAGATAATGGCAAACCGGGTCTGCATTAGCCGCCACTCATCTGGCAGATCGCTAAGTTCCAGTTTCACCAGCCGATGGCTGTGCTGGCACAACGCGAAGCCGTCCTCGCTGGCGAAGCTTATCGCGTGGGTTTGCGCCAGAGTGGAAAGCAGCGCGTAAATATGGTCGCACTGGATCGCGGGCGTAAAGTCCTGTTGCTGGCTGAGGGTCGCCAGTACCTTGCGTACCCCCGGCGGCAAATAGGGGGCGGCAAAAGGGTAGCGCAACATCTCCTGAATCGAGATCGTCCCCTGTTTTGCCAGCGGATGTTCGGCATGGCAGACAAAGAAACAGCGTTGTGGGCTAAGCGGCTGCACGCGTAACTGCGGGTCAAGCTCGGCCTGCCAGCTATCGGCGACCACAAAAGGATAGTGCTGGGAGGTAAGCGCCTGATGCAGAGCAAGCCAGTTATCAATGTGAAAACGCACCCTCGCCTGCGGCAAAAGACGATGAAACTCTCCGATGGCCGCCGGAATCAGCCTCGCGCCGGGAGCCGGGCCGCAGCCAAAAGCGACCTCGCCATTTTGCGCATCGTCCGCCTCACGCAGCTGGCTACTAAGCTCAATATTGAGTTCCTGAAAACGGCGCGCATAAGGCAGCAGCTTTTGCCCATGCAGCGTGAGCGTCGGTAGCTTGCTCTGGCGGTCGAATAAAGGATGACCGACACTCTGCTCCAGCGCCTGAATGCTGCGGCTAAACGCCGATTGCGACAGGCAAACCGCCTCCGCCGCACGATTAAAACTGCCGTACTCCACTAGCGCTACAAAATTGCGTAACTGGCGAAAATCCAGATGCATCGATCCGCTCCCTTCCCTCTACTATTCAACAAAAGTACTGGAAGGCGGCCTGGCGGTAAACCACAGACACCACTCCCGGTGGGTTAGCGCACCGTGACTGGGGTGAAAGTTCGCGTTGCAGAATAGTGATGAATCTGCATGAGCGGCCAGCCACAGAGCCTCACGCTGATCTCACGTTTCAGCCATTAATTCCGTCATCACTTTCGCAAACACTTCGCCCGGCTGAGACAGGGTGCTATGTCCATCCGTCACCGCGACGACAGAAACCGGCAATGCATGACGGAACGGCCGCACCGCCAGACCGCTGGTGTCGACGCCCTGTAGAGAAAAACTGTCAACAATAGTCATACTGTTGTTGCCGTGTCTGACAAGATTAATCGCCATGCTGTAGCGGTTGGTTTCTACCGCCGCCACCTGGCGCTGGCGGAACGCCGGCACCTCTTCGGCAATCATGGCAACCAGCCGCGCGTCGGTCGTGATATACACCAGGTCGCGCGTCGGGATATCCTGCCAATGGATTTCCGTCTGCTGCGCCAGCGGATGCTGCTCGGGCAGCACACACACCATTTCGCCCCGGCAGATGGCCAACGGGTTCTCCTCTGGTTCGTAGCCGGGTTTCACCAGAAAACCGAGATCGTAACGCCCTTCTTCAACCGCCGTCTCAATTTCATTGTTGAGACACATATCCGCCACCACACCATAATCCGGAAAGCTCTGCCGAAAACGCGCCACCGCCAGCGGCAATATATTCAGCGCCAGCGCAGGCGTGGCACAGACCCGCAACTGACCAACGCGATACTGGCGGATGTGATCAACAAAACGCTCAAAACGAAGCCGGTCCTGATGCACGCGCAGCGCCTCTTTATACAGCGCTCTGGCTTCCGCGGTTGGCTGCATCTTCCCTTGATAGCGCTCAAACAGGCTGAACCCCATCTGCTGCTCGATAAGCGCCAGGCTTTTACTCACCGAAGGCTGCGACATGGCCAGCTGCGCCGCTGCTGCTGTCACTGAACCTAGCTGAACGATACTGATAAAGACCTCGAGTTGCTTGGGTGTCATTGCCATTTTCCTGATAACGATATGCTGATTATGCATTTAAAAAATATGCACTCAGGGTTATAGAATCCATAATTATATTCACCAGAGGGCATAAAATGAAATTTTTCACGTCACGCTTCATGTCGATATTGTTGCTTATACCGGGGATGTTCTTAGCCCAGTCTCCTGCTCAGGCCGGGGAAGAAATCAATACGATTCTGCCAGACCATGTGATCCGCGTCGGTGCGGTCAACGCACCGCCGTGGTATCAGAAAGATCTGCTGACCAACCAGTGGACCGGGCTGGTTCCGGATGTTGTGCAGGCGATATTTAAAAACACCGATATCAAGATTGAATACGTTGATACGCAATGGGGCACCGCCGTCGCGGGTTTACAGTCCAACCGCTTCGATATTTTAGGTGGTTTTAATAATACGCCAGAAAGGGCCAAAGCCGTCGACTTTACCCGCCCTATGGGCTCGCACCAGATGGGCGTCCTGACTCTGGAAAAAGAGACGCAGAAATATCAGCGCTGGGACACCATCAACACTTCGCAGACCAGGCTCAGCGCGATTGATGGCTCGGCAGCCGTCACGCTGCTGCAGCCTCAACTGGACAAAGCCCAGTGGATTATCGTTCCCGATAGCGACAACATGCAGCTCCAGATGGAGAGCGGCCGCGCGGATGCCATCGTCACTAACGATATCCAGATGGCGCAATATATTCAAAAGCGTCATCAGGGCACGATGATTATCCCACAGCCGGTCAAAGAACAGGCAACCAATATGGGCCTGCGTAAAGAACGACCGGAATTACAGGCGTGGCTGAATGGACGGCTCGAACAGCTGGATAAAGACGGCACGCTGAAAAAAATATGGCAGAAATATACTCACCCAGCGAAATAACTCTGATGAACCCACAATCATTATTACCGTTACTGAAAATTGAAGCGCTTAGCAAATCATTTTCAGGTAATAAAATTATAGATGATGTTTCCTTCGCGGTTCGTCCCTCGGAGGTGATTGGCATCATTGGCCGCAGCGGCGCGGGTAAATCCACCCTGCTGCGTTGCCTGAACATGCTTGAAGTCCCGGATAGTGGGCATATTTGGCTGGGTGAGGAAGAAATAGGCTTTCACGGCGCGCAGAGAAAACAGGTCACACAGCGCACATTAGCGCGCCAGCGTGCCTCAATGACAATGGTATTCCAGCACTTTAATCTGTGGCCACACCGCAGTGTATTGCAGAATATTATTGAAGGTCCGGTACAGGTCCTGGGCTTGCCGCGTAAAAAAGCCATCGAAAAAGCCATGGCGCTGCTCACGCGTATGGGCCTGCAAGAAAAAGCCGGAGACTTCCCGGTTCAACTTTCAGGCGGTCAGCAGCAGCGGGTATCTATCGCCCGCGCCCTGGCCATGGCGCCGCAAGTGATCCTGTTTGACGAACCGACTTCCGCACTCGATCCGGAATCTGTCGGGGAGGTGCTGTCCGTTATTTCCGAACTGGCGGCCAGCGGCACCACCATGCTGGTGGTTACCCATGAAATGCGTTTTGCCCTGCAGGTATGTAGTCGGCTGCTGTTGATGGATAATGGCAAACTGGTGGAAGAAGCATCCCCTCAGGAGATCTGGTCACGGCCGCCCGATGCCCCTATCCGACGCTTTATGACGCTGTCCGGCGTAACGGCAGAGGAGCTGCGCTAATGTCTTATCACTGGGATTTCTCAATACTGTGGCAATATCACGCGGTTTTGCTGGAAGGGATATTGACCACCTTTAAAATTGTGCTGGCCTCAGTCACGTTAAGCATTCTTGGCGGAGCGCTGCTGGCCCCGTTGCGCGGCGCGTCCAGGGCGGTCATCCGCTTACCCACCCAGGGGTTGATTGAGATTGTGCGTTCAATCCCCCCTCTGGTGCTGATTGTCTGGGCCTACTACTGTCTGCCCATTTTGTTCGGCCTGACCCTCTCCTCGTATCTGACCTGTGTCCTCGCCATCTCGTTATATGGCAGCGTATTTTTCGCTGAAATATTTCGTTCTGGTATGCAATCGGTCGATCATGGTCTGGTCGAAGCGGGCCTGTCGGTGGGGATGTCACCGCTGAAAGTATTAGTTCGCATTACCGCGCCGGTAGCCTTTTTGCGAATTTTACCGGCGTTTGTCAGCCAGTGCGTGATGTCGGTTAAGAATTCCGTGCTGGCGAGTTATATCGCAACGGGTGAGATCCTCTATCAAGGGCAACGGCTGAGTACCGCCACCTTCCGCCCTCTGGAGACACTGACTTTTGTGGCGCTGTTTTTCGTCGCCACCATTCTTCCGCTGTCACTGCTGGCAAGCTATGCCGAGCGCCGGATCCGCAGCCGCTACTTCAAACGTTGAGTAACCATGACTATTTCCGCAACACGCCAGCTGGTCAATTTTGCCAGTACCTTATCTGCGCCAGCTATCCCGGCTCCCGTTCGGCGCAAAATTCGACTGCATTTACTGGATGCCCTCGCCTGCGGTTGGGCGGCCAGTGGCCACCGGGTCAGCGAACCGATGATACGCGCCTCCCGGCTATTTGGCGGAAACGGTCACTGTAGCGTCTTCGGTGAGTCCGGTTTCAGCCCATTGGCGGCCGCGTTCGCGAACGCCGCCATGATAAACGGCCTGGATCACGATGACGGTGTGGAGATCGACGGCAAAGGGCTCGGCCATCCGGGGGCCACACTGGTTGCCGCCGCGATGGTTGCGCTTGACCTCAATCCTGAGCCGGTAGCTCAGGACGTGCTGATTACCACCCTGGCGGCCGGTTTCGAGGTGAATAACCGGCTCATCCACGCCATCCAGCCTTCGGCAGAACGCTTCAGCCAGGTCTACGGCGTGGCGCAGCATCAATCCATCGGCGCAGCCGTGGTGGCCGGTCGGTTGTTGGGGTTAAACCCTGAGCAATTACATCACGCGGTGGGCCTGGCCGCCGCGTTAACACCGCTCCCCAGCCTGCACCAGTATAACTGGCGACAACGGCCGCTGTTGTCGCTCAAAGATGCCGTGGCGCCCGCCGCGCAAGCCGCCGTGCAGGCGGTGATCATGGCGCAGCAAGGCCTCAGCGGCAGCCTTGATGTACTCGATGGCGAACAGGGTTTCTGGCGGATGATTGGCTCCGACCAGTTCGCGCCAGACAGGTTGACCGATGAGCTCGGCAGTCACTGGTACGCTGGCTACGGTAGCTTTAAGCGATATCCCGCCTGCCGCTGGCTGGCCTGCGCGCTGGAATGCATGGAGGGCATCATGCAGCAGACCGGCTGGTCTGTTGCGGATCTCCGCACCATTGAGGTACAAAGCTTCCCCCGCCTGGTCAATGATATGATGGATTATCGGCCGCAAACGGTGACCGACGCGCAGTTCAGCCTGCCGTGGACGCTGGCAGCGATCGCCGCTGGCCTGGCGCCGGGTGCCGGCTGGTATACTGAAGACAATATGCAAAACCCCGCCTTGCTGGCGCTGGCGGATAAAGTCACGGCCACTGTCACACCTGAATTTACACAACGAATGAACGGTCCGGCACGCCAGCCTGGCGCGCGCGTTGTGGTCACAAACAGCCGTGGCGAATGTGCAGTGCAGGAACGCTACAAACCCCTGGGCAGCGCCGAACGCCCGCTTAGCGATGGGGAAATTATTGCCAAGGCGCGGCGAAATTTGCCCGGACATAAGATAAAGGTTAACGAACTGCTTACGAGCGTGATGGAGGAGGAAACGGCTCGGTATTACTCCTCTTCGGCAGACCTGATGGGCTTTTCGCTACCGGCGTAGCAAGGGTTGCCTGACATTGTCAGGCAACCACGACCGGTTAGTGCTTCACGATATACATGGTACGGCTGTAGGCCACATCTTCCGGGTTGGTGATCGGGTAGCCTTTCAGCCACGGCTTAATCAGCCGGCCGTTAGTGTACTGGTAGATCGGCGCAATCGGCGCTTTGACCATAATGATCTTCTCCGCCGCGTTGTAATCGTCGTTACGCGCTTTGGCCGAATTCTCCACCGCCGCCTGGGCGAGGATTTTATCGTACGCCGGATCGTTAAAGCGGGAGATATTTCCGCTGTGGGTGGAGGTCAGTAGCGACAGGAAGGTGGACGGCTCGTTGTAATCCCCCACCCACGAGGCGCGGATCACGTCGAAATTGCCGGTGTTACGGCTGTCGATATAGGTTTTCCACTCCTGGTTCTGCAGTTTCACCTCCACGCCGAGGTTTTTCTTCCACATCGACGCCACCGCGATGGCAATCTTCTGGTGATTCTCGGAGGTGTTATACAGCAGCGTCAGCTTCAGCGGACGATTCGGGCCATAGCCGGCGGCAGCCAGCAGGGCTTTCGCCTGGGCATTAAGTTCGGCCTGACTCATACTCTCAAACTGCGACGGCTGGGGGGTGAAGCCCGCCGTCACGTCCGGCGTGAAGCGCCAGGCCGGTTTTTCCCCGGTTCCCAGTACTTTCTCCGCCATCACCCGGCGATCGATGGTCATGCTCAGCGCCAGTCGCACCCGCTCGTCCGCCGTCGGCCCCTTTTGGGTATTGAAAGCATAATAGTAGGTACCCAGCTGCGGCGGGGTATATACCTGCCCCGGAATATCCTTCAGTAGCTTCTGATACATATTTTTCGGGAAAGATTCGGTGATATCGATATCGCCAGCGAGATAGCGCTTGGTGGCGGCGGACTCCTGGTTGATCGGCACAAAGGTGACCTGCTGGATCACCGTTTTGGCGTTATCCCAGTAGTGCGTGTTCGGCACCAGCACCAGCTTTTCATTGACCACGCGATCTTTCAGAACATAGGCGCCGTTGCCCACCAGGCTGCCGGGCCGCGTCCAGTTCGCGCCGCTGTCGACATTCGCTTTTTGTACCGGGTAGAAGGCAAAGCTGGCGGTCAGGTTGCTGAACCACGGCAGCGGTTTATCCAGCTGCACCCGCAGAGTGCGGGCGTCGACGGCGGTAACCCCCAGGGTCTCCGGCGCGGCTTTGCCGTCGATAATGTTCTGCGCGTTGGCGATCCCCGCCAGCGCCGCGAACCAGGCGAACGGCGAAGTGGTTTTCGGATCCACCAGACGCTGCCAGCTATAGACGAAATCCTCGGCGGTAACCGGCGTGCCGTCGGACCAGCGCGCGTCATCGCGCAGGGTAAA
Source organism: Klebsiella sp. X1-16S-Nf21 (assembly GCF_002837615.1). NCBI lineage: Bacteria > Pseudomonadati > Pseudomonadota > Gammaproteobacteria > Enterobacterales > Enterobacteriaceae > Klebsiella > Klebsiella sp. X1-16S-Nf21. The sequence continues at coordinate 6,488 of NZ_PJDK01000028.1, read as the reverse complement.
GGTCCAGACACGGTTATCGTTGCTCTGCCAGCGGGTTGCCACGCCAGGAACCAGGTTGCCTTTCGCATCCTGATTGACTAAACCTTCAAACAGATCGCGGATCACCTGGATTTCCGGCAGGCCCACCGCTTTGGCGGGATCTAACGAGGCGGGTTCATCTTTGATATGGCGTACTAACAGCTGTTTTTCCGCCAGTACCGTGCCCGGCGGTACGTCCGCCGCCCAGGCTAAAGAAGATACGCTGGCTAACCACAGCGCGCCGCATGTCAAAGCGACAGGATACTTCATAAGATCCCCTTTAAAATGAAAAAAATACCGCCAACAGAGCGATAATTATTTGTTTCATCACCTGAAATTGCAAACGACATATGATAGAAAATTGATGTGTCGTCGGATTTCACGCCTCAGGGAATGGGTTTGATCCCGACACGCTTTTCGCCAACACTCAATAATAACGACACACAGGAAGCCCTATGTCTATTTCACGCCCTCGCCCCCAGCGCGGCGACTTTCCGCCGGGAACCCGGCAGTACGGCAGCTCGGAACTGGGCGCGCCGCTGCTGTGGTTTCCTGCGCCGCAGGCCGACAGCCGTAGCGGCCTGATTATTGCCGGCACCCACGGTGATGAAAATTCGTCGATTGTGACCCTCTCCTGCGCCCTGCGCACCCTGAAACCCGAGCTGCGCCGCCACCACGTGGTGCTGACGGTCAATCCTGACGGCTGTCAGCTCGGGCTGCGTGCCAATGCCCGCGGCGTTGACCTCAACCGTAACTTTCCGGCCGCTAACTGGAAACAAGGGGAAACGGTTTATCGCTGGAACAGCGCGGCAGAGGAACGCGACGTGGTGCTGTTGACCGGCGAGCAGCCGGGTTCGGAGCGGGAGACCCAGGCCCTGTGTCAGTTGATCCACCAGATCCATCCGGCGTGGGTGGTCTCCTTTCACGATCCGCTGGCCTGTATCGAAGACCCGGGCCACAGCCCGCTGGGGCACTGGCTGGCCAACGCCTTCTCCCTACCGCTGGTCGGCAGCGTGGGCTACGACACGCCGGGCTCCTTTGGCAGCTGGTGCGCCGATATCGGACTCCCCTGCATCACCGCTGAGTTCCCACCGGTCTCCGCCGACGAGGCAACGGAGCGTTACCTGCCGGCGATGACCGATCTGCTGCGCTGGCAGGCTTAAAGATGAAGCACGCCGGTGCTGAACCGCAGCGCCGGCTCGACGTCCACCGCCAGCCATGTCGGGCCGTCGAGGTCGGCGAAGCGCGCCAGCGGCGCCAGGGGGAGTGCGGCGGCGATCCCGCGCGAGGTGCAGAGCATACAGCCCAGCATCCGCTCATACCCCTGCCGTTCCGCCTCCCCGGCCAGAGCCAGCGCTTCGGTCAGACCGCCCGTTTTATCCAGTTTGATATTGACCATCTCATAGCGCCCGCGCAGCCTCGGCAGGCTCTCCCGGGTATGGCAGCTCTCGTCGGCGCAAATCGGCAGCGGATGAACGAAGTTTTCCAGCGCCGAGTCGTCATCGGCGGGGAGCGGCTGCTCAAGCATCGCCACACCGAGGTCCGCCAGCAGCTGACAGCGCGCCGCCAGCCCCTCGCTGTGCCAGGATTCATTGGCGTCGACAATCAGCGTAGCCTCCGGCGCCGCCTGACGGATAGCGATTAACCGCTCGCTGATCAGCCGGTCGTCAAGCTTCACTTTCAACAGCTGGGCACCTTTCTGCCACAGCGCCGCGGCGCTGGCCGCCATCTGATCCGCCGTACCAATGACCACCGTTTGGGCGGTGATCACCCGGTTGGGCAACGCCACGCCCAGCAACTGGGACAAGGTTTTGCCTTCGCGCCGCGCCTGCAGATCCCACAGCGCGCAGTCAACGGCATTGCGCGCGGCGCCTGCCGGCAGCAGCCGCTGCAGCTGTTCGCGGGTGAGGCCCGCTTCCAGCTGCTCGCCGATCGCCATCACCTGGGCCATGACCGAAGCGATGCTCTCGCCATAGCGGGGATAAGGCGTGCATTCGCCCACCCCTTTCACACCGTCCTCCTCCAGTTCCACCACCACCACTTTTGCCTCGCTGCGGCTGCCGCGGGCGATCACAAAAGGGGTATGTAGCGGCCAGGCTTCCTCATACACTCGCACGTTGCGCATTCCCTTGTCCTCTCTGGTCAATGTTAAATAGGGTTTGCCGTCTAGCTGGCGGATGTCATACACTACTCGTGACGTTAACTATATGTAAACAGGAAGATAACCATGTCACAAACCGTGCATTTCCAGGGCAACCCCGTTTCTGTTCAGGGCACCATTCCGCAGGCAGGCGCTAAAGCGCAGCCGTTTACGCTGGTCGCCAAAGATCTCTCTGACGTCGCGCTGAGCCAGTACGCCGGCAAACGTAAAGTACTGAATATTTTCCCGAGCATTGATACCGGCGTGTGTGCCGCATCAGTGCGTAAATTCAACCAGCTGGCCGCTGAACTGGACAACACTGTGGTGCTGTGCATTTCCGCTGACCTGCCGTTCGCCCAGTCCCGCTTCTGCGGCGCGGAAGGCCTGAGCAACGTGGTGACCCTTTCCACGCTGCGCGGTGCGTCGTTCCTCGCTGACTACGGTGTCGCCATCGCCGCCGGTCCGCTGGCTGGCCTGGCCGCTCGCGCCGTGGTCGTTATCGATGAAAATGATCAGGTCGTCTACAGCCAGCTGGTGAATGAAATCACCGAAGAGCCGGACTACGACGCCGCGCTGGCCGCCCTGAAAGCCTGATAACAGCGTGCCCGGGCGCATCACGCCCGCGGACAATCTATGTACTCAGCCCCCGCTCTGCGGGGGCTTTTTTATTGCCGTGGCGCATAGCGGGAGATAGCCCGCGCCATCGCCGGGCCGGTCAGTAAAATGGTAAACAGCCGCAACGTCTGTAGCGCCATAATGAACGACATATCCGCCCGGGTGCCGGCGGCGATAATCGCCACCGTGTCCAGGCCGCCAGGGCTGGTGGCCAGATAGGCGGTCATAAAGTCCATCTGCAGAATGTGGGTCAGGGCAAGGGCCATCAGGGCGCACATCAGGATCAGCCCAAGAATAGAGGCGATAATCTGCGGCAGCGTCTTCAGCGCCAGCAGAAAAATGGCTTTATTAAACTGCAGCCCCACCGTCCAGCCCAGCACCGCATAGGCCATCGCCAGCAGCCACTCCGGCAGCTCCAGCATCATCCAGCCGCTGCCCTGGACCAGCGCGCCGAGCAGCATCGGCAACAGCATGGCCCCGGAGGGGATGCGCAGCCGCATGCCCAGCCAACAGGCTAGCGCCGTCAGCAGCAGCGTGAAAGGGAAATTCAGGGTCAACGATGGAAACCAGACAATATCCTGAGTCATTTCCTGCGCTTCATTGCCCAACGCATAGCGCACCACCAGCGCCGCCGCGCCGACGACAAACAGCACCCGCAGATACTGCATCAGCGCCACCAGCCGCACATCGGCCCCGTACTCCTGGGCCATCACCACCATTGCCGACGCGCCGCCGGGAGAGCTTCCCCAGGCGCCGGTGGCGCCCGGCAGCGCGCTGTAGCGAACCAGCAACCAGCCGGTGAGGCCGCTAATCGCCAGGGTGGTCAACAGGATCGCCAGCACCAGCGCCCAGTTGTTGAACAGCACGCCAAAAACAGAGGGATTAATCGCCCGGGCGATCATGCAGCCGACGATGGCCTGCGCCGCCAGATAACAGGGACGAGGGATGCTCAGCTTCACCCCGCGCAGGCTCAAAATGAGACCGGCGATCAGCGGCCCCAACAGTAGCGCTGCCGGCAAATGAAGGCGTAACAGCAGCGAGGAAAAGAGAACAGAGAGCAGCAGCAATGTCAGCCAGTGCCCGATCGCGCGACGCGACGCCAAGATGCACCACCCCGGAAAAAGGATTAAAAAACCAGTATATACAGGTTTGGCCCGCTTTGCAGGCCGAATGCCGGCGACGTGGGTCGCCGGCCTGGCGGGATTATTCGTCGCCCTTTTTCTGACTCAGACCATATTCACGCAGTTTATTGGCGATGGCGGTATGCGACACCCCCAGCCGCTTCGCCAGCTTACGGGTGCTGGGGTAGCTGCGATAGAGCTGGGTCAGCACCGAGCGCTCAAAGCGCCGGGTGATGTCGTCCAGCGACCCTTCCATGGCCTCCTCGCCCACCGGCAGCGACGCGACGTCATGGTCCGGCAGCAGAATGTCCTGTGGACGCAGCTCAAATCCCTCCAGTTGGGTCAGCGCGCGATAGACAGCATTCTTCAACTGGCGAACGTTGCCGGGCCAGCTGTAGCGGGTGAGCACCGTACTGAGATCGGCGGAGAGCTTCGGCCGCGGGACGCCCTGCTCATCAGCAAAGCGGGCCACGAACAGCTCCGTCAGCGGCATAATGTCCTGCGGGCAGTCGCGCAGCGGCGGCAGATACAGCGTCAGGACGTTGAGGCGATAGTAGAGATCTTCGCGGAACAGCCCTTTCTGCACCAGTTCGACCAGGTTTTTCTGCGTCGCGCAGATCACCCGCACATCGACGTGCACTTCATGATCCTCGCCAACTCGGCGGAAGGTGCCGTCGTTGAGGAAGCGCAGCAGCTTAGTCTGCATTCGCGGCGACATCTCGCCAATTTCATCCAGCAGCACCGAGCCGCCGTTGGCCTGCTCGAAGAAGCCCTTCTTACCCTGCAGCGCGTCGCCAAACAGCTCGCTCTCGACCGCGTCCTCGGGAATGGAGCCGCAGTTGAGCGCCAGATAAGGTTTGCCCGCCCGCGGGCTGGCCAGATGGCAGGCATGGGCCAGCAGATCTTTGCCGGTACCTGTGTCGCCGACAATCAGCAGCGGCGCGCTGAGCATCGCCAGCTTGCGCGCTTGCTCCACCACGTGGCGCATTTTCGGCCCCACCGCGAGGATCTGGCTGAAGGCGCTGGTGTCCTGGCTGGTCATGGTCTGCAGCTGGCGTCCCATGCGCACGGTTGAGCGCAGCATCGCTACGGCGCCGGTCAGCACCCGTTCGTTATGCTCCCCTTCCAGATAGACCGGGGTCACTTCCAGCAGATAGTTCTGTCCATTCACCACCACATGCTCCGCATGCGTCTCCTGCGGGCTGCTCTCCAGCCAGCGCTGAACGTTAAAATCGGCGATCAACTGGGCCACCGGATGGTTGCGCAGCTTCGCCTGGCTTTGGCCAAACAGCAGGCAGCTGGCGGGGTTGGCCAGTTCCACCCTGCCTTTGGTATCCAGCGACAGCACCGGCTCCGGCATCGCCACCAGCAGCGCGCTGAGCGCCAGGTGTTCACGCTCAGACGGCATCCACGGCACGGTGCGCACGTCTGTCACGCCGGCGATACGGCGGATCTCTGCCATCAGGCTGCTGAACGTGGCGAACTCCAGTTCGGCAAAATTGAGGTAAATTCGGCCTATAGGGTCAATATCGATACCACGTAGATCAATGCCGCGCAGCACCAGCAAATCGAGCAATTCACGAGTCAGACCGAGACGGTCTTCACAAAAGACTTCAAGACGCATGGGAGTGTTCACCCTAAAAGTGCCAATGACGGGAGAATAATAGGACAGGAATGAGTTTTCGGGAAGCTAACTGTCAACAATTATTGACAGCATGGCGGAAAAATGGGCGTTGTGCCGTAAAGTCAGGCGGTCAGTGGTTAAATGAACGCCTGGGCGAGCCGGGATCCAACCTGCCCGGTAGGCCGGGCAAGGCGAAGCCGCCGCCCGGCAATGTCTCTGAGCGGAGGTTACTTCTCCGGACTGGTTTTGCTTTTCTGCAGGGTCTCTTTCAGCTGCCCAATCAGCTCGCGACGAAAATCGCCGAGCCGCGGTTTATCATCGGCAATCCACGGTAGCGGGCGGCACAGCTCCATCGCCTTGATCCCGAGGCGGGCGGTCAGCAGTCCGGCACCGATGCCCTGTGCGGCGCGCGCCGACAGCCGGGCCGCCAGATCCTGCGACATCCAGTCCATCCCCACCTCGCGCACCAGTTCGCTGGCGCCAGCGAAAGCGATATTCAGCAACACCAGGCGAAACAGTCGCAGACGACTGTAATACCCGAGCTCAATGCCGTACAACGTGGCAATTCGGTTGATCAGCCGCAGGTTACGCCAGGCGATAAACGCCATATCCACCAGCGCCAGCGGGCTGACGGCAATCATCAGCGTCGACTCCGCCGCCGAACGGCTGATTTCCCGCCGCGCCTGGGCATCGAGCACCGGCTGCACCAGCTGCGCATAAAGGCTCACCACTTCGCGATCGCTTTGCGTTTCGTGGATCGCGGCATACCAGCGCTGCAGCGCCGGATGCGATTGATCCAGCCCGGCCTGCTGCGCCAGCTTCTCACAAAAGGCTTTCGCTTTGCCGACCGCGTGACTGTGCAGCATATCGCGCGCTTCATCGCGTTCGTGGGCGCGCTGGCGCAGTCGCCACAGACGGCGCCACTCGGTGGCCACCGATCCGACGCCGGCCCCGACGATCAGCGCCCCGG